>JAKFUW010000290.1 GCA_021732545.1 Alphaproteobacteria bacterium
TTGGCAAAGGAACGGATGCTTGCGGAGCATGTGCGGCCTAAACACGGCGGGGCAACATTCCTCGCTATCGAAAGTAACCCAAGAACCCACGCAATGTATGCACGCTATGGCATTCGGTCGGTGAAGATCGAACCAGGTGAGCGTTGGGACGCATTACCCGAGTAAACATCATGGATATGCCCAACAATATGGCGGTGAGCGACACCTTCAACGCGATTGCAGGCTGCGACAAAACGATCAGCACCTGTATCGCCCAAGTTCAACAATGCCGTGAACTTTCGCGGCGAGCCTTACGTCCCAGGCATGGACAAAATGCTCGCCACCGCAGCCACGGCCAACGATTTGCAGCGCGTATGAGGATAAAGCCTTATATTCCCCGAATTGTCGCAAAAAGTGCGTTACACTCGCCGTTATGTCGCATTTTGGCGGTAAAATATGGCGTTTTTGACCCCAAAATGTCGCAGCAGGACATTGGAATAGCAGTCACATTATCCTTGCAATTCCGAACTTCATGTTGTAAATTACAAGGATGTTGAATCGCAGCAAAACCAATGAGATTGTACGCAAACTGGAGCAGTTTCCAGCGGTGGCGATACTTGGCTGCCGTCAGGTTGGTAAGACTACGCTAGCACTTCAGATCAGCAAGAAATATAAAAAAGAGGCAGTTTATCTTGATTTGGAACGCACACGCGACAGGGCGCAGTTAGAGGAGCCAGATTTATTTTTAGAAAAGCAGGAAGGTAAGTTGCTGATTCTCGATGAGATACATCTTGTGCCAGAGCTTTTTGCGGAACTGCGCGGGGCGATTGATCGGCGGCGTAGAAAAGGTGAGAAAAGCGGTCACTTTCTCATTCTTGGTTCGGCATCGCCTGAGCTGCTCAAGCAAAGTTCGGAAAGTCTTGCTGGCCGCATTGCGTATGTAGAGCTTGATCCGCTGAACGTCATGGAAGCCAAAAATTCTAGACGCAATGATTACCTTGATCGGGTGTGGGTACGCGGCGGATTTCCTGATAGCTTCCTTGCGGATTCCGATGCGGCAAGTCTTGAGTGGCGGGAAGATTTTATCAGAACCTATTTGAAGCGTGATTTGCCAGACTTGGGGCGCAACATACCCGCTGAACTGGTGTATCGCCTATGGCGCATGATCGCTATCGACCAGGGCAGCAAGTTAGACTTAACAAAGCTCTCTGGTAGCCTTGCCATATCGACGACAACGGTACGGAATTATTTGGATACGCTTACGGATTTGTTTCTGGTGCGGCAGTTGAAGCCCTGGCACGGGAACACAAAGAAACGCATGGTGAAAACGCCAAAAGTCTATGTGCGCGACAGCGGTATTTTGCACGCACTGGTCGGCATCAAAGACTACAACGATTTAAGCGGTCATCCGATTTACGGTATGTCTTGGGAAGGATTTGTCATCGAGCAGATATTGCAGCGTATGCCGTATCGCGCGCAAGCCACCTATTACGGCAGCAGTGCGGGTGCGGAAATTGATCTGATACTCGAAACGCCAGATAAAGGTGTCTATGCAATTGAAATCAAGCGCACGGTTAGCCCCAAAATATCGAAGGGTTTCCGCCTTGCCTGCGCCGAAATCAAGCCAGATAAACGCTTCTATGTGATTCCAACGGAACAGTCCTTCCCGATGGACAAAGAAACCACCGCTATCGGTGTCGAAGAATTGATTGCGCTGCTTTAACGCAAGCGTGTGAATAGAATCTAATACCCCGAAAAATTGTAAATCACCGTTCTTTTCCCCCGAAATATTGCGTTTCGGGTGCGATGACGCATGTATTCACCCCACTTTATGGCAGAACTTTATGAACACACGAGATGACATCGTGCAGCAAGCCCGAACATGGATCGGCACACCTACACGGCAAGCCTTGCGGTGGCGATTTGTGAAGGTGCGATCAGTGAAGTGGTGCGCGTACAGGCGGTGGCAGCAAATCTTAACGAGGGCGTTGGCTTCGATGTAATCGCCCGTGCGCCACAGGGAAGCTGGGGACGTTTTAACATCAACATTATGGGGGTCTAAACCATGAGTATCATTCTAAAATCTGGCGATTCTGCCGATCTTGCATCAGTGGACGCAAACAAGCGGCTGAAAATCAATCTGCCTATGGCAATGGCGGAGGCTGGCTATTCCGTCATTGCAGGCGAATCTCACGACGGCGCGAATGGTGAGCCGCGCCTGGTGCGTGCGGCTAAGGTTGCGGCGCAAGTGGAAGCCGCTCTCAAAAACCTCGCGATCAATGACCCCGAGTTGATGACCGCTGCCATCGCTGCCGTGAAGGATGCGAACAAGGCAAAGCAGGAATCACATAACCGCGAAGTCGGGGCGTTGAAGAAGGAGCATACCGACATTCAGGCCAAGTTGGATCGCCTGGTCGATTTACTGGCCGAGGGTGTTCTGCCGCCGGATGATTACCGTGTGAAGCGGGAGCAATACAAGACACGCCAGCATGAACTGGTGAGCCTGATTCACGCCTATGACGATGCCGACAACACCTTCGGCAGCACGATGGAAAAACTCATGAAAGTGGCTATGGGAGCGCATAAGGCGTTCATGAGTTCGAACGTAGAGGAAAAACGCGAATTGCTGAATTTCGTATTTGCGAACCTACAGCTAAAAGGCGCAACCCTTTGTTATGAATTAAGAAAACCATTTGATAAGATGCTCAATCAAGCTGATTGTATCAAATGGTGGAGGGGATGTCCCCATATCGTGAATCCGATGTGATTCAAAGGTGGACAAATTGTCCAGTGTTTCCCTTGTGTTTTTGGTGTAAGTTGTCCGAAGTGATGCGAGCGGATTTGCTCAAATCTGTGTTTGAAATGTGGGTGGGAGTGTGGGTTAGAAAAATGCATCTGCGATAGAGCGAGAGGAGAAGAGATGGCACGGTCGATTCAGAAGTTAAGTGCGTTGTCGGTGAGTCGTTGCAAGAAGACAGGGTTATATGGCGATGGAGGTGGCTTGTGGTTGCAGGTGACGCCTGCGGGTGGCAAGTCATGGCTGTTTAGGTTTACGCAGCAGGGTAAGGCACAGGCGATGGGTCTGGGTGCGGTGCATACGGTGTCACTGGCAGAGGCACGAGAGAAGGCGCTGCAATGCCGTAAGCAGCTACAGGAAGGCAGCAATCCGCTATTAGAGCGTAAGGCGCAGCGTCAGCAGGCTGCGTTGGCCAAGTCTACTCATAAGAGCTTTGCCGAATGTGCTGAGGGTTATATCGCAGCACACCGTGATGGCTGGCGCAATGCCAAACATCTGCAGCAATGGGAGAACTCATTAAAGGCCTATGCTTATCCTGTGTTCAAGAATCTTTCGGTGGCCGATATTGATACGGGGCAGGTGATGCAGTGCCTTGAACCTATCTGGGCAACCAAGACAGAAACAGCCTCACGCGTGCGTGGCAGGGTTGAGTCGGTGCTTGATTGGGCAACGGTGCGTGGCTATCGCAAGGGCGAGAATCCTGCGCGGTGGAAAGGGCATCTGGATCAGTTGCTGCCTACACGCTCCAAGGTCGCCAAAGTGAAGCATCATCATGCATTGCCTTATGGCCAGATGTCTGGCTTCATGGTACAGCTTAAAGAAGTGGATTCTGTGCCTGCATTAGCACTCGAGCTTACTATCCTGACTGCCACCCGTACCAATGAAACCCTCAAGGCAAAATGGGACGAGTTTGACCTGAAGCAACAGCTATGGATTATTCCTGCCTCACGCATGAAAGCAGGGGCAGAGCACCGCGTGCCTCTGAGTGAGCGTGCAACGTCTATCCTCAAGCAACTGAGCAAGCAACAGCTTGGCGATTACGTCTTCCCCGGCAAGCGCTACGGTAAGCCCATGTCGAATATGGCGATGCTGATGACGCTGCGCCGGATGAACATTGCGGATGCGACTGTACATGGCTTTCGCAGCAGCTTTCGTGACTGGGCATCGGAGATGACAAACTATCCTCGCGAGGTGGTAGAGATGGCATTAGCGCATACCATCGAGAACAAAGTTGAGGCTGCCTATCGACGTGGTGACTTGTTTGAGAAGCGCCGTAAGCTGATGGAGCAATGGAGCCGCTATTGTGCCATGCCAGTTGCAGTGCAAGGGGATAAGGTGGTGAGGATGCATACAGCGACATAGGTGGGCATACAGCAAGCAACAATATTGGCCTTGTAGAGGCAACTACCCTACCACAAAGTTGGTAGCTAAGAGTTCAGAGGTGATACAGCTTAGGATAAATACATCAAGCTAGTATGACAAAAAAGCATATGAGCCACCTAATCCAGAAAAGCTGGCTACGTTCTTTGATAGTTACCAAAAAACCTGAAGAATCAAAATATCCTCTTACCTAGCAAATCTAAAAGCAAATTAACTGGCATGTGTTAATATAAGTTGTCATAAGCTATTATGGAACCTTGGATGCGACATGGCAAAAGCAGAGCAAATTATTGAACTTCTTAAAAGTCATATGAATGGTGATGATGGACGTTTTTACGCTGTAG
>JAKFUW010000092.1 GCA_021732545.1 Alphaproteobacteria bacterium
GTTTCGCCCATGATGAGCACAGGTACCTGAGAAGCTGCTGCTTTGCGCGCATAGGTCACCGATTCTGCAAGTCCAGCACGATGACCAATTAAATCAGTGAAGGCGAGTGCACCCTCTTTTTCGCGTTTCAGTTTAGTCAGTTCTTGTGAGAGCACTGATAAACGAATGGCATTTTGCAACGCAATTTCTAAATGTGCGGGTTCGGCTGGTTTCACGATAAAATCATACGCCCCGTTTTTAATCGCGTTGATCGCTGTGGTAATATCATCTTGGCTTGTAAGCATCAGCACAGGAAGATCGGGGCGATGCTGGCGAATGGCTTTGAGTGCTTCAAATCCGCCCATAACAGGCATGTTCACATCGAGCAATATGGCGCTAATATCGCCAACATTACTGGCCTGAATCCGGTTGAGCGCGTCTTTGCCATCTGCAGCCGCCATCACCTGATAACCAAATTTTTTTGTCAAAAGTGCGGTCAAAATGCGACGCTGCACCGGATCATCATCCGCAATTAAAATGGTGTTTGGCATCTGAAAGTCTCTGGGGTGAAGCGGTTGATTTTGAGAAAAGAGAGATGGCGCTTTCTCAGAATCGAACGCTGATGTGAGAATCTTATGCGATGATGAAACGGCAACGCAATGATATTGCTCAAATAGTTGTTTGGCATGGTGTCTGCACTGCTAATCAGTATCAAAAAGGAACAATGCCATGCTACTGATTGACGAACGAGCCGAAGCTAAACTTGCCAGTGTGCTCGAAGCACATAAGCTGGATCCGGAAACATCGCGCTGTATTTATTTTCACCTTACTAACAAACCTCTTATTGAGGGCATTAAAGATGCTGTGATTCACAGTGCCAGCAAGCATATCTCAACCTCGCAGACCCAGATTTATGTTTGCGATGATGGGGACATCTGCATCATCGCGCCTGAAATTGGAACCAAAGAAGGCCATCTGTGTATTGCCGAGATTGCAACGGCGGTGGGTATAGAAGTGGCCAAAGACTGGGTCGGATTTTATGATCTATCGGTCTATGCCAGCAAGCTGTTATTAATTGTTGAACATAAGTTAGAAAGACGCCGCAAAGAAGAAGACCTGATTCGAAGACAGCTCGAGCAACAACAGATGGAACGCAAACGGGCGGCCATTTTAAATGGTGGAATCAAGGTATCTGCCGATACCATTAAAACGCAGCGTATCTCACGCCAGCAACCGCATGTGATGATGATTGAAGACGATGCCTTTTCGCGCCGATTAGTCGAAAATGTGCTCAAAAAAGAATATGCGCTGACGGGATTGAGTGAAGCCACCGATGCGCTGGATATCTATGCACGATTAGCCCCTGATTTGTTGTTTTTAGATATTAACTTGCCCGACGTGACAGGCCACGAATTGCTTGAAAAAATCATCGCGCTTGATCCGGATGCCTATGTGGTGATGCTCAGCGCAAATGCCGATAAAGAAAACATCACTCAAGCGATGCGTAAAGGTGCCAAAGGCTTTGTGGCCAAGCCTTTCACACGTGAAAAATTATTTCAATATATCGACCGATGCCCCACCATTTCCCATGTTTAATCGCACTAGAAAACTAACAGGAGGAACTCCATGCGTATCCATAATCATCAAGCTGAAACATTCATTGTGGCATTGGCCGAATCGGTGAACAAAGACCCCTCCAGCCTTGAAAACTGGCTCTGTCTGCATGTACCACATCACGATAATACCAACTATGAACATATTGAAACCGCGCTGGCTCAGATCAAAGACAGTCATAAAGACATTGATTGCGATATCATTCATTGTGCCGATAACGATGTGTTGTTGATTAGCCGCTGCCTGAAAGCCGATGGGCTTTATAATCTTGCCCATGAATTATTGGCAACCGATGCAAAACCAGATCAGGCTCATATTTATGATTTGTTTTATGATTGGCGGATGGTGCGCGACCTGTTGCTAGCAAAAACCCACACACATTTAACAGCTCAAGCATCATGTTCCATGCGTCAATTTGATGATGAATCTTTTTTACATGATGTGTTTCTGGAGGCCAAAGCCTTACGGAAGGGGCGCACCCAGCTTCATATGATGGTGGTAGAGGATGACCCCGTCACGCGGCGCATTGTCTGTAGTGCCTTTAAGCAATATGCACTGATTACTGCTACGACCGCACAAGAAGCCATTTCCAACTATTTGCTGCACGCGCCGGATATTGTATTCTTAGACATTGGCCTGCCTGATGCCAGTGGGCTGGATGTGCTGCGGCGCATTATTGCCAACGATGCGGATGCGTATGTGGTGATGTTTAGCTCGAATAGTTATCTGGATAATGTAACCGCAGCGTTAGTCAACGGGGCTTCAGGGTTTGTGGCCAAGCCATTCAAAAAAGATAAAATGCATTATTACATTATGGATAGTGCGCTTCATCACGCAAAACTGCACGCATAGATAAAGGATTGATTATGCAAATCAAATATGCCGCTCCGATTTTTTATGCTGTATTAGGATTGATGGCGCTCACGACCATTGCGCACATCGTGATGGATCCACCAGAAACGTGGTTGGATCTTATGGAGGCTCTGATCTTTATAGGCGCAGCCATAATGTTGCTGGCAATGGCAATGTTTGTTTTTCGTCCGCACATCAAAGTAGCCAACGAATCACTTTCCATGATGCGCTTGCTTAAAAGTGTGGCCACAGCTGCGAATGAATCCACCTCCATTCATGAAGGTATTCAAACGGCGCTTGATCAAATCTGTGATTATACTGGCTGGCAGGTGGGTCACGCCTTTATTTATTCCGAAGAAAAACAGGCGCTCATATCGACAGGCGTATGGCATGTCAAAGATGCGCAGATATTTCATAGCTTCAAAGAACATTCCGAATCGGTAACGCTCAAAGCAGGCAATAGTTTTGTCGGCGAAGTCTATGCCGATTCCACCCCGATGTGGATTCTGGATGTGGCGCATTCAAGCGTCTATACTCGCAAAGAAACCGCCTGTGCCGTTGGATTAAAAGCGGCGTTTGCCTTCCCGATTTTTGTAGGGCGCAAAGCCGTTGCGGTGATGGAATTTTATTCAACCGATTCTCATATTCCCGATGAAACCCTACTAGGAGTGATGGCGAATATCGGTAAGCAATTAGGCCAAACCATTGAGCGCGCTCAATTTCAAGAGCGTGCCAAACTTCTTGAAACCGTGATCCGAAGCGCCAATGACGGTATTGTTATTACCAAAGCAAATCTGGACGATCCGGGGCCAGAAATTATTTATGTGAACGAGGCCTTCAGCCGCATTACTGGTTACACGTCTGATGAAGTGATTGGTAAATCGCCACGTTTTTTACAAGGTGAGCAAACCAATGTGTCTACCCTTGCATCGATTCGCCAAGCCCTAAGAGAAGGTTCTGCGTTCAGAGGAGAGCTGCTCAATTATGATAAAGATGGCAGCCCTTATTGGCTGGATATTGGAATTGTGCCTGTGAAAGATGCCGCAGGACGTGTGACACATTTTGCCGCGATTGAGCGCGATATTACCGAACGTAAATCATCGGAAGCCGAGTTGCAAAAAACCATGAAGCAGCTTAAACGTGCGAACCTTAAGGCCGAAGCTGCCGCACTTGATTTACAAGAAAGCCTGGCCAAAGCCGAAGCGGCTAATAAAGCCAAAAGTGATTTTTTAGCAAATATGAGCCACGAACTTCGCACTCCCATGAACGGTGTGTTAGGTATGGCGCATTTGTTAGCCGATACAACGTTGAACGCGGAACAAAAAGAATTTGTTTCAACCATCAATGGGTCGGGCGAGAATCTTCTGATGTTGCTGAATGATATTCTGGATTTTTCTAAAATCGAAGCGGGTGCGCTCTTATTAGAAAATACCGCGTTTGACTTTATCGACCTATTGCAAAAAGCGGGCAACCTGATGCGACAGCAGGCAGAGAAGAAAGGCGTCGATCTGATGGTGGAATATGATGCGGGTGTGCCTTCGTATCTGTGGGGTGATTCGGGCAGATTATGCCAGATCATTATGAACCTCATAGGCAATGCCATTAAATTTACACAGCATGGGCATGTGCGGGTGAAAGCAAGCCTTCAGGAACGTGAATCTCAAAGCCGAATTTATATCAGCGTGGAAGATACGGGCATGGGTATCGCGCCCGAGATGCTAAGTGAGATTTTTGAAAAATTTACTCAGGCCGATGTCTCGGTTACCCGCAAATATGGCGGCACAGGTTTAGGGCTTGCCATCACCAAGCAGCTTGTTCATTTGATGGAAGGTGAGATCGGCGTGGAAAGCGCGCAAGGCAAAGGCTCTACCTTCTGGTTCTTTATTCCGTGCCATCCTGCGCTGGCATCCAATCTGTGCTCACCACTTGAAGAACGCTATATGCGCTGCCAAGCGGTTGAAAACCGGATGCCGATTGGCCAAGCCCAGGTGTTGCTGGTCGATGATTATCACGTCAATCAGGTGTTTGCCGAAAAGCTGCTGCGTAAATTTGG
>JAKFUW010000167.1 GCA_021732545.1 Alphaproteobacteria bacterium
CTGCTCACCATTTTATTATCACACTACATCCAGTTTTTTATACTGGCGGTGTTGGCGGGCTTGTGCCGCTCTGATCTGGAAATTCCAGAGCAAGTCACCCGCGCCATGTCGATGTATCTGATGATTGCCATCGGCATGAAAGGCGGGCTTGCGCTGCGCGATTCGGGTTTGAACATCCACGAATTTGCAGGGGTGTTAATCGCAGGCGTGCTGATTGGCCTTGCCATGCCGGTGATAGGGTTCTGGCTGCTGCGTGCCACCACTCCCTTAAGCCGGATGGATGCAGCAGCGATTGCCGCGCATTATGGCTCGATCAGCGTGGTGACTTTTTCCTATGCAGTGAATTTCCTCGATACCAAAGGCTTGGGTTATGCGGGTTATATCGTGACCCTGATGGCGCTGATGGAAGCGCCCGCTATTTTCGCAGGGATTCTGCTGGCGCGAAGCAGTCGGCAACTCGATGATAGCTCGAAAAAGCGGTTGCTGACGGGCAAAATCATCCGTGAATCACTGCTCAATGGCAGTATTGTGCTGCTGTTTGGCAGTATGGCGATTGGCTTGGCCGCTGACCCAACCAAACTCGAACAAATCACCCCTTATCTGCTCAACCCGTTTTATGCGGTGCTGTGCGTGTTTTTGCTGGAGCTTGGGTTGGTGACGGCGCGGCAACTGCCCAATGTTGGCAAATTTCCACTGGGTCTGCTGGCCTTTGGTCTTTATATGCCGCTGATTGGCTGCGTGTTAGGCTTGGGTGCGAGTATGCTTTTTGGCCTTGGCGTGGCCGAAACCACTTTGTTTGCGACGCTGTGCGCGAGTGCGTCTTACATCGCGGTGCCAGCGGCCATGAAAGTGGCGCTGCCTCAAGCCAATCCTGCGCTCTATGTGACATCGGCGCTGGCGGTCACCTTCCCGTTTAATCTGATTATCGGCGTGCCACTTTATTATTATCTGACCAAGATGATTGTGGGCAGCTAACGATATCGTCATTCCCGCGCAGGCGGGAATCTCTGTTGTTATTTGTGCGATCGGACAAAGGGATTCCTGCCTACGCAGGAATGACGAAAAAATATAGCAAGCACCAAAAAGATTGAACTTAAGACAGCATTAAAAACCCATTGACTTCCTTTGTGTAGAGCAGATAGTCACTTGCTCAAAAATAAAGGATAAGCAGTGAACCAACCCATAACACCCTATATGCCGGTCTATCGCCGTGCACCGATTACCATGGTGCGTGGGCAGGGGATGTATTTGTATGATGACACCGGCAAATGCTACCTCGATTGTGCGGCAGGCATCGCCACCAATGCGTTGGGGCATGGGCATCCGCATGTGGTGTCGGCGCTGAAAAATCAGGCCGATCTGTTGTGGCATTGCTCGAATAATACGCTCAATAATCAGCTCACAAAGTTTGCTGAACGTTTGGTCAGCGAAACTTTTGCCGATTCGGTGTTTTTTGGCTCATCGGGTAGTGAGGCGGTGGAAGCCTGCATCAAATTCATACGGCGTTACCAGTTCATCAGCGGGCACCCACAACGCAATCGCATCATCACCTTTGAGGGCGGGTTTCATGGCCGCTCGATGGCGTGTATCTCCGCAGGCGGCAACGACATCGCGCGGATGGGATACGCACCGCTGCTGGGTGGATTTGATCGCGTGGCGTTCAACGATTTAGCGGCAGTCAAAGCCGCGATTACTGACGCTACGGCGGGGATATTAATTGAACCCGTGCAAGGTGAGGGTGGCATTAACGTGGCCGAAAAGACGTTTTTACAAGGGCTGCGTGCGCTATGTGATGAACACGGATTGCTTTTGTGCTTCGATGAAGTGCAATGCGGTTATGGTCGCTGCGGCTCGCTGCTTACCCATGAATTATATGAGGTGACGCCTGATTTGGTGGCAGTGGCCAAAGGCATCGGTAATGGCTTTCCGCTATCGGCATGCCTTGCAAATGCACGCGTGGCCAGCACCCTTTCCGCAGGATGCCATGGCTCCACCTATGGCTCAAACCCCTTAGCCATGGCGGTGGGAAATGCGGTGCTGGATGTGATGCTGGAGAAAAGTTTTTTTGAGCATGTCAGCGTGATGGGCGCGGCACTGAAAAATGAGTTAGAAGCGGTTGCACGCGATTTTCCAGCGCTCATAAAAGATGTACGCGGGCTAGGGTTGATGATCGGCGTGGCGATGGCGATTCCGGCACGAGAATTGAGTGATGCTTTGCGCGAAAATGGGCTGCTGGTCGCGCCATGTTATGGCGATGTGTTGCGCTTTGTGCCGCCGCTGATTACCCAGCGCGAACAGATCGATGAAGCGGTGGAGATTTTGAGGAAGGTGCTGGCAAAACAATATTAGTCGTCATTGCGAGCGACTGACTTTAAGTCGCGTGGCAATCCATTGTGCCATCAAGCTGGATCGCCACGCCTCGCAAGCGAGGCTCGTGATGACGGAATAAAAAAGAGGAGGATAAAATGACACAGGATTTTTTAACGATAGAAGATTGCAGTGGCTCGCAGCTTTTGGCGATGCTCGATCTGGCGCAAACCCTAAAAACCGAACGCGCAAAAGGCATTGAGCGCGATAGCTTGCGCGGCAAAACATTAGCGATGATTTTTGAAAAACCCTCCACCCGCACTCGCGTGTCATTCGAGGTGGCAATGAATGAACTCGGTGGCCGCGCGATGGTGCTACAAAAAACCGATCTGCAACTGGGGCGCGGTGAAACGGTGGCCGATACGGCGCAGGTGCTTTCGCGCTATGTGCATGCGCTTATGCTGCGCGCGCATAACCATGCCACGCTCGAAGAACTGGCCGAATATGCGAGTGTGCCGGTGATTAACGGCCTGACCAATCTGCATCACCCGTGCCAGATTATGGCGGATTTGCTTACCGTTCGCGAGCATTGTGGGAGCATTGCGGGCAAAGTAGTGGCCTGGGTGGGCGATGGCAACAATGTGTGCCATAGCTGGATGCAAGCGGCGGTGGCACTTGGTTTCACGCTACGTATTGCGACGCCCGAAGGCTTTGAGCCGAGCTTAGAGATGCCCGAATCCGAGCATATTATTTTTTGCGTGAATGCGAGTGAAGCCGTGCGCGACGCCGATGTGGTCGTCACTGATACGTGGGTGTCGATGGGTGATGATGATACGCTCTCTCGCCGGATGAGTTTTTTGGAATATCAGGTCAATGGCGAGCTGATGGCGCAAGCCAAAGATAGTGCCATTTTCATGCATTGCCTGCCCGCGCATCGCGGTGAAGAAGTGAGTGACGATGTGCTCGATGGCCCGCAATCGGTCGTGTTCGATGAAGCCGAAAACCGCCTTCACGCTCAAAAAGCGGTGTTGCTATGGTGCATGGGGGCGATGTGATGAGGGCCTTGTCATTCTGCGATGATGCGTTAGCATCAGGCGCAGAATCTGCAGGAGATCCTGCGCTCGAGCAAAGCTCGCCGCAGGATGACAGCGTAAAAGGAAGTTGAAATGAAAACCACACACGATTATCTCGTCCCATTCCTCATCAATGAATCGCCGGTGCGTGGCCGCGCGGTGCGCCTGACCGATGTGGTGAATGAAGTCGTCACGCGGCATCATTACCCGCATGTGGTATCGCGGTTGCTGGCCGAAGCGGTGGCGGTTGCGGCGATGCTATCGGCCAACCTGAAAGACGACGGTATTTTTACGCTGCAAGTGCAAGGCAAAGGTGCCATTTCGTTGCTGGTGGTGGATGCGACCTTTGGCGGTGCCATCCGTGGCTATGCCGATTATGATGCCGAACGACTTGAGGGAGTGGAAAGCAAGAGCCTGCATGGGTTATTTGGGCAGGATGGCGTGATGATTATCACCTTTGACCCGGGCACCAAAGGCCAACGCTATCAGGGCATTGTGCCCCTCACAGGCAGGCATCTGACCGATGCGGTGCATGGTTATTTTGAACAATCGCAGCAGATTTTGGCGCGGTTTAAGGTGGCGGTGGGCGAGCAGGTGGTGGCGGGGCAATCGCAGATGCACTGGCTGGCTGGCGGTATTTACATCGAGCAGTTAGGCCAAGACAACACCGCGATGGATGAGAAAAGTGAAGCATGGCGTCACGCGATGGCGCTGATTTCAACGGTGAAAGATGAGGAGTTGCTGGACATTAATTTGGAGCTTAAGCAACTGCTATTTAATCTGTTTCATGAATCGGGTGTGTGGGCCTATGACCCGTTGGTGTTCACCGCCGATTGCCGCTGTAGCCGCCAGAAAATGATCCATACGCTGCAAGGATTTGCGCCCGATGTGCAAGAATCCATGGTGCAAGACGGCGTGATCGAGGTGAACTGCCGCTTTTGCAATAGTACGCAAACCTTTGAGTTGGATGATATAAGGGTTGAAAAGCACTGAAAAACAAGGCATATTAGCGCGGTTTTGTAGAGAGTTCGTCATCGCTAGCGCAGCGTGGCGATCCATCTAAATGTAGATTGCCACGCATG
>JAKFUW010000153.1 GCA_021732545.1 Alphaproteobacteria bacterium
ACACTTGCGAGTTTCCGCTCCCCCCTTGAGGGGGAGCGGAAACTCGCAAGTGTAACGCAGCGAGTTGCGTGGGGGGATGATCTGTATTTTTTACCCCCCACCAAAAGGCTTAGCGCCTTTTGACTCCCCCTCAAGGGGGGAGTGGAAGTGTAAAATACTACGCATTCCGCAGGATGACGACCATTAGTTTAGCGCAAAAAGGCAAATTGACGCGCTCTGAATTCCGCCCAATCGCTTGGCGCGCTCACCGTTGGCCACTGGCCTTCGAGCAGCGCATGGGCGTTGTCGGTATTGTTGTGAATAATCGCGCTATAGACGATATAATTGGTGAGCACCTGCTTCACAAATTGACGCGTTTCGCGATACGGAATACGCTCTACAAACAACAACGGATCTTCTACGGAAGCAAAGCGATCCTGCCAATCGAGCAGGTTTTTGGGCCCTGCATTATAGGCCGCAAGTAACTGCACCACATTACCATTAATATAGGTCTGTTTTTGCAGGTGATTGATATAATGCTGCCCTACCATCAAGTTCACAACCGGGTCGCTCAGATCATTGATCGATATGCTAGCAGGTTTAATCGCGGTCAGATCGAGCGAGGCCAGCTTCACCTCATTCAGGCGATCATTTTTGATGATAAAACGTGCGGTGGCAGGCATGAGTTGCATGAGGCCCGTGGCACCCGAATTGGGATTGCGAGCACGCATATCGAACGCGGATTCCTGGCGCGCAATGGCGTAAACCAACGCGGGGTCGGTGACCATATCATAGGACGCAATCCACGACGGAACCGGGAACGAGGTGATGTAGCTGGCATTATAATAACGGCGCAACATCTGGCTCATCCGCAGTTGCAGTGCGGGCAAATTCAGCGCCGATGCCACCACCGTGAGTTGTTCTTTTTGCTTGAAGCCCATTTGTGGATACAAAGCCCGCAATTCGTCTTCGGCACGTGCTGGCATGTTCATCGCGGCAAAATAAGCCGCACGTTTGATAGCGGGTAACTCGCGGACATCGCTGGTCAAACGCGGAGCAGAAAACACCGTATGTTTGGTTTCATCCATGGCGGTTGCAGCCAGCGCACCATAGAGCGTGAAGGGATGCTTGGCAGCGGCTTGCAAATGCGCTTGCGCCTTGTCGTCATTTTCCAACTTATCATAGGCGCGATAAGCCCAGAAATCAGCCGAGCTTTGCAGCCATTTGGTGAGATTCTGGCGGCGACTGACCTCATCAAAAATCCGCGCGGCACTCGCATAATCTTTTTTCTGCCACGCATTTAGGCCATTTTCCCAGCCTTGCGGAATCGCTTCACCCACCATGCCATCAAGCACGCCCACGCCTTTGAGCGATTTGGTGTTAACCGCCACTTTGGGCATGGTTTCATCAGCAGGGCGTTTGCGCTTGGCCAGATTCAGGATTTTGGACGCTTGCGGATGGTCAGCATACAGATTCAACCACGCATTGAGCTCGCTAAAATTTGAGGCGTAATCTTCGTGTAAATAGCGCTGTGCCAACACGGAGCCCAGCAATGTATCATCACGAAGGCCAGCCATCAGGCCATCGGCACGCTTGAATTTGCCAGTGTCTTGCGCTTTGAAAATTTCCTGATAACGCGTCAGTTGCGCATCTGAAATTTCATAATCGAGCAGGTGGGTTTGGGTGGTTGGCTCATCGATGGTGATTGTTTGAGTTAAACTAGGCACTTTCGGAAACACCAGCGCTTTGGTTGCGGGGTGATAGGTCTGCGCGCCAAAACTTACAGCCACTATGCCGCACACAAGGATGGTTGCGATGATATTATTAGAATGCGTCTTCAACTTCATTAATCTGATGGCCATGCCATGTCCTTTGCCTGAGTCTTCCGAATCCTAATCATTCGGTGGGGCTATTGATTAAAGCCACTCTTATTCAGTGAGAATAGCTATATAGTACCGCAACGCACAAAATGCAAGTGCGAAGGCAAGGGGCTGGATGCTGAGGATGAGAAAACCGCTTCTGCGAGGAGATTGATAAATCGACGAAGCAGTCTCATGAGGTCGCGTCGCTCACCCTTTGGGTGAACTCGCGAAAGCGCTATCCCTAGCCCCTAATTCCTTCTTAACCCTCAACCAATCCTCCCACGCCAGCTTTTTCTGTAGCGGCTGGCTGAGCAGATAGGAAGGTGGGAAGGTGACGTATGTCGGGATCGGCGACGCAAGATAGGGGTTGGTGTGGCTTAGAGTTTGGCCACGCAAGCGAGGAATCGCTTGGTTGTTGCCCAGCAAGGCTTTGACGGCGGTGCTGCCCAGCAACACCAGTGTTTTGGGGGCGATCAGCGCGATGTGTTTTTCCACAAAGGGCAGGCACACGGCCAGTTCAGCATCGGTCGGCGTCCGGTTGGCGGGGGGGCGCCAGAACACGCAGTTGGTCAGATACGCGCTCTCGCTGCGGTTCAGGCCGATGGCGGCGAGTATTTTGTCGAGTAATTGGCCGTGAGCACCACAAAAGGGGATGCCTTGCTGGTCTTCTTCGGCGGCGGGTGCCTCGCCGATAATCATGAGCGAGCCTTGTGGATAACCATCCGCGAACACGGCTTGTTTGGCGGTTTGTTTGAGCGCGCAGCCATCAAACTCAGCGATTGCGGCCTTTAACGCATCGAGTGTGGTGGCGGCATCGGCCAGTGCCCGCGCCTCGACCACTGCCGCGTGCTGGCTTTTGGCATCGGTTAGTTTCACCGCGGGGGCGATTGTCGCAGGGGCGAGCTCGCGCACAGGCTGCACAACCGCAAGCAAACGGTTGATGGCGGCGGCCTCGATTGCTTCATCCACACCCATTTGCAGGTGCCATTGCAGCAAAGACTTGATTTCCTGAACATTTAACATATATAGTATTTTATGTATTTAAGGGTGGTTGTCATCAAATTGTCAAAAAACCTTCACAATTGATTAACCTTTTATCTGGTATAGTGAAAATATAGGTAGAATACTAGATATAATGAAAAAATTAGATTAGGTCAGGAATTTTTAAGATGTCTTATGCATATCATCCCGATGTGGCGGCCAAGGCAGTGATGGAACTGTCGCACGCACTGCGCGCGTTTCGCGATATGGAATATGCCAATGCGTTGCTTGCCGACCCACGTATGACCAATACCAAAGGCCTGCTTGCCGCCTGTGGCTTTAGCTACAAAGGCATCAAATATATCCGCGATCAGGTGTCGGGGCATATCCCCACGCTGGAAGCGCAGCGCAAAGCGCTCGGATTTTTAAACACGGTCGATCATGACCAGGAAGCGATGCAGTAATGGGTGTTGATCATGTTAAGGAATTTAATGCTGTATTGCCAAACATTACAAGGCAAGGAGCTCCTACTAGCGGACCTGCGGCTGTAGCTATTCAGAAAATTGTTGAAGATCTTGCTGGACAAGCTGTTCTTAAAAACGCTCTTCAGGTTGCTGATTTGCCAGCTATTCGTCGTATGCGCGCTGAAGCTGTAACGCCTGATCCTCAAGCTATTGCCTCAGCAGCTCCTGCAAAAACTCAGCCTGAAAAAGGCACTGGTGGACGTAGTGACTTAGGCTGATAAAGGTGCTAAACGCGCACAAGCATTATAGAACTGTCTTAAACTCTTATTTCAATCATTTTTCCCTCCGTCATTCCCTGATGCGCGGGAATCCAGCCTTTTCTCTTGACGGCCTGATCGGCCTCCTGGATCCCCGCCTGCGCGGGAATGACGGAGAGTGCAGAGGGAATCCATAACCACTACTCTGCACTCTCCCATTGGGAGAGGTGAATTCTATTCCCAGACCCCGTCATAGGGTGGGGTGACAGGTTTGGGGAGAACCTAAACACCATCATCCATTATCTTTTCATCGATTATCCCCCCCCATTCATGTTACACTTATTTTATGGAAACACCCGAAATGGACGTAATGGAATGCGATGTGCTGATTGTGGGTGCGGGGCCTGCGGGCTTAAGCTGCGCCATACGCCTGATGCAGTTGGCGCAAAGTGCGGGCCGAGAACTCAATGTGATGGTGCTGGAAAAAGGCTCCGAAGTGGGCGCGCATATTTTATCGGGCTGTGTGCTGGAGCCTCGCGCACTGAATGAACTCCTCCCCGATTGGCAGACACGCGGCGCACCGCTGAACACTCCTGCCAAACATGATCGCTTTTTGTTTTTAAGTGAGAAAAAGGCGTGGCGGCTGCCTACTCCGCCTTCGATGCGCAATCACGGCAATTATATCATCTCGCTTGGGCAATTCACGCGCTGGCTGGGCGAGCAAGCCACGCAAATGGGCGTGCAGATTTTTGCAGGATTCCCCGCCGCCGATGTGGTGATTGAGCGCGATGTGGTGAAGGGCGTGATCACCGGATCATTCGGCACAGGCAAAGATGGGGTGCGCAAAGATAGCTTCCAGCAAGGGATGAAGATATTAGCAAAATACACTGTTTTTGCAGAAGGAT
>JAKFUW010000244.1 GCA_021732545.1 Alphaproteobacteria bacterium
ACGCCGCGACCAGTTGCGGCATCGCCGTCATCTCGATGCGTTTGGCGATGGTAACGCCTATCGCACCGCCAATCGCAATGCCTGCAATTATCATAATGTAGCCATTGATGGCGGGAAGCGTGAGGGTGGTGATGATCGCAATCGCCATCCCGATCATGCCATATTGGTTACCGCGCCGCGCTGAAACGGGTGATGACAGCCCTTTGAGCGACAAAATAAACAGCACCGATGCCACCAGATAGGCGATGTAGGCGAAAGAACTCATCTATTTACGTTCCTTCTTTTTGAACATATCGAGCATGCGTTGGGTGACGACAAATCCGCCGAAAATATTAATGGAAGCAATCAGCACCGCAAAAAAACCAAGAACCGCCGAGGTACCAGAAGCATCCGCGCCCACCGCAATCATCGCGCCCACCACAATGATGCCAGAGATGGCGTTGGTCACGGCCATCAGCGGCGTGTGCAGCGCAGGGGTCACTTTCCACACCACATAATAGCCAATAAAACACGCCAGCACGAACACGAACAGGCTGAAAATGAACGGATCCACCCCTGCCCCGTGGCCGCCTGATAATTGCGATTCGAGCAGCGCTGATTTTTGAGTTAGCTCTTGGGTTTGCTGAGTGAGCTCTTTGAGCTTTTCGGTCAGGGATGAAAGATCGCTCATGCAGCAGCCTCCTGTTGACTGGCGTCATTCCGAACGATGCAACGCATCGGAGGAATCTGATAAGATCCCTCTTCGCGCTTCTTCGAATCGCTCACTCGGGATGACGTGGAATTAATCATGCGGCTGCCTCCTGTTGACTGGCGTCATTCCGAACGATGCAACGCATCGGAGGAATCTGATAAGATCCCTCTTTGCGCTTCTTCGAATCGCTCACTCGGGATGACGTGGAATTAATCATGCGGCTGCCTCCTTAGGGGTTCGCGCGGCTTTAACGCCAACATGCTTAAGCTCACCATCCTTGGTAAATAAGGTTCCAGCAATCAATTCATCATCCCAATTCACCGCTAACTTTTTTTCTTTATCTAACATGAGGGTGGAGATAAAATTATATAAATTGCGCGCATAAAGCGGTGTCGCATCGACTGCAGCTCTACTTGGCATATTGCTATGCCCCATAATATGCACACCGTATTTTTCAACGACCTGATCCATCACCGCCGATTTGCAATTTCCGCCAGCCGTTACCGCCAAATCCACAATCACTGATCCCGCTTTCATATCGCGCAGCATGTCTTGCGTAATCAGCTCTGGTGCTTGTTTTCCGGGGATCAGGGCGGTTGCGATGCAAATATCTTGAGATTTTAATGTTTCATGGATGAGTTCAGATTGTTTGCGCTTGTAATCATCGCTCATCTCTTTGGCATAACCGCCTGCGGCATCACCCGATTCTTCGGCTGGAACTTCCACAAACTTAGCACCAAGGCTCATCACCTGCTCTTTCACTGCGGGACGCACATCGAACGCGCTGACCACCGCGCCCAAACGCTTGGCGGTTGCAATGGCTTGCAGACCCGCAACGCCCGCGCCCAACACCAACACCTTGGCAGGCGGAACGGTTCCGGCTGCGGTCATCATCATCGGAATCACTTTGCCAAACTGCGCCACCGCATCGATCACCGCGCGATAACCCGCCAAATTGCTCTGCGACGATAATACATCCATCGATTGTGCGCGCGAAATACGCGGCAATAATTCCATGGCGAAGGTGGTCATTTTAAACCGTGAAAGGTCGGTAGAAGGCTCGTAAGGTGCCAACATACCGATCAGCAACGCAGAATCAGGAATGGTTTTGAGTGTCGCATCGTCGGGCGTTTGCACACATAACACCACATCGGCAGCCGCACACATCGATGCGGCATCGGGCGCGATGATCGCTCCCGCCACTTGATATGCCTCATCAGATATCATGCTGGCAACGCCCGCACCGCTTTGCACCTGAACGCTTGCGCCAAGCGCCATATATTTCTTCACCGCATCGGGCGTGATGGCTACGCGCGATTCAAAAGCAGCAGATTCTTTGAGTACAGCAATTTTCATGAACTAATTGATAGTGCAGCCAGCACAACTGTCAATGCAGGATTTTGACACTGTTAGTATTCGTCATCGCGAGCGCCATCTTTGGCGTGTGCCGATCCATGAATTGCCGCGCATGGGCGTTGCCCACGCTCGCAATGACTAAGATTTTAGGAGTTTTTGACAAACACGCACAAAGCTGTATGATTCGCCGCTTTCGTGAACGCACAACGCAGGAAAGCCGCTATGAGCACTCCCTTGGTTGGTATTATTATGGGCAGCCAGTCCGATTGGGCGACGATGAAACACGGCGCCGAAATCCTCAAACAACTTGGTGTTGCGCATGAAACCAAGATTGTTTCGGCACACCGCACGCCGGATCGTATGATTGAATACGCTAAATCCGCTCAAAGCCGTGGCCTGAAAGTGATTATTGCAGGCGCAGGAGGTGCTGCGCATCTGCCAGGCATGGTGTCTTCCATGACATTGTTGCCAGTGCTGGGTGTTCCGATTGAAAGCAAAGCAATGCAAGGTATGGATAGCTTGCTTTCGATTGTGCAGATGCCACGCGGAATTCCTGTAGGTACACTGGCGATTGGCGAACATGGCGCGGTGAATGCAGCGTTGCTCGCCTGTTCCATTCTGGCACTGAATGATGCGCCGTTAGCAGAGCGCCTGAAGATGTATCGCGCGGCGCAAACGGCCTCTGTTACCGAATCGCCCATCTAATATGACCCTCCCTCCTGCAAGCACCATCGGTATTGTCGGCGGCGGCCAATTGGGGCGTATGCTGGTGATGGCAGCCGCCCATATGGGCTACAAAACCCATATATTGTGCGAAGATGAAAACAGCCCCGCATCAGTGGTTTCCACCTTTACCACCGTGGCAAGCTACACCGACGAAGCCGCGCTCAAACGCTTTGCAAGCTGCGTGGATGTGGTGACGTTTGAATTTGAAAATATCCCACCCGCATCGCTCGAATTATTGCAAGCCACCACCATTGTGCATCCTTCGCCCAAAGTGCTGGCCACCTGCCGCCACCGCGTGCGCGAAAAATCAATGATCCGCGATTGCGGCATTATGACCGCATCCTTCATCGGCGTGAAATCATTGACTGAGCTTAAACACGCCGTGGAAATGATGGGCACACCCTGCGTGCTCAAAACCTGCGAGTTTGGTTATGATGGCAAAGGCCAAGTGAAAATTGAATCGGATGATGAGTGCGAAGCGGCATGGAATACGCTCGCCAGCAAAGACACCATTTTAGAAGACTGGATGAAATTTGAGCGCGAAATATCCGTGATTGTTGCGCGCGATGTAGCCGGCAACACACGCTGCTACGATCCGGTTGAAAATATCCACCGCAACCATATTTTGGCGCAAACGAATGTGCCCGCCATCCTGCCTGATGAAATGGCCAAAGACGCGTGCAACATCGCCATCAAGCTCGCTGAAACACTCGATTTAGTCGGCATTATGGCGGTGGAATTATTTGTGATGAAGGATGGCAGCCTACTGGTAAACGAACTCGCCCCGCGCCCGCATAATTCGGGTCATTGGACGATTGAGGCCGCCGCCACCAGCCAGTTTGAACAGCATATTCGCGCCATTTGCGGCTATGCCTTGGGCTACACCACCACGCTTATCCCTTGCACCATGCTGAATTTGATCGGTGATGAGGTTTTAAATTGGAAAGAATATGCCCAAAACCCCAAAGCCCATCTACATATTTACGGCAAAGCCGACATTCGCGCTGGCCGCAAAATGGGGCATGTGACGGTATTGGAGAAAGTGTAGTGAAGGCATCCCCCCATCGTAGCGATCCGAATAGCGAGGCGACAAATAAGGTAAGGCGAGAGCAACGCTTTGACATTGATTTTGCCCACATAATCCTTTAGGCCATGGCAGTTGTGAACAAGTGAGCCAAACCCATGCCCTTATTGCCATCCGGATTGTTTGATTATCTGCCTCCGCAGGCGGCGCTTGAGTCGTGGATGATCAATGCGCTGCTTTCCCACTTTAAATCCAGCGGCTATGCGCAAGTCACCCCACCTTTGATGGAATATGAAGATACGCTGATCCCCAATGCTGCACTCGGCACCCACAGCTTTCGGGTGATGGATCCGCTGACTCAGCGCATGCTTGCGGTTCGCGCCGATATGACCATGCAGATTGCGCGGATTGCGGGGCATCAGATGCATGCATCCCCTCGCCCATTGCGGCTGTGCTATGCGGGACAAACGCTGCGCACTTTGCCCGATGCCATGCGCTCTACTCGCCAGTTTAGGCAATCAGGCATTGAGCTTTTTGGCGTGGCTTCTGCCGATGCAGATATCGAAATTATCCAAACCGCCGTTAATGCCGTCAACGCGATGGGATTTGCCGATATCTCGATTGATTTGCATTATAG
>JAKFUW010000285.1 GCA_021732545.1 Alphaproteobacteria bacterium
GCGCCACGGCTGGCTGTTCAGTCGAATTCTCACATGGTGCGGCGGCTTTAACGATGTTTTAGCTTCCATCCGGTGTCAGGTGCGTCCTGACAATCACCATGGTGGATCAACCGGTAAAGGAGCTATTTACTTATGTCTATTCCTCAATTTTCGATGCGCGAGCTGATCGATGCTGGCGTTCACTTTGGTCACAAAACCAAGCGTTGGAATCCGCGCATGGCACCTTTCATTTATGGCGAACGCCAAAATGTTCACATTATCGATTTGCAAAAAACCGTTCCCATGATGCACAAAGCACTGGGCGTCGTTCAGCAAGTGGCCGCCAAAAATGGTCGTATTTTGTTTGTGGGTACCAAGCGCCAAGCCAGCGACGTGGTGGCAGAAGCCGCCAAGCGTTGCGGCCAATATTATGTGAACCAGCGCTGGTTGGGCGGCATGCTCACCAACTGGAAAACCATCCAAAATTCGATTCGTCAGTTGAAAAAAATTGAAGAAATTCTGCGCGATGAAAATTCAGGCTTCACCAAAAAAGAATTGCTGAGCATGGAGCGCCAATATGAAAAACTCGATAAATCTCTCGGCGGAATCCGTGATATGGCTGGCGTCCCCGATCTGGTGTTCATCATCGACATCACCCGCGAAGATTTGGCCGTAAAAGAAGCGCAAAAGCTAGGTATCCCCATCGTTGCGATCATCGACACCAACGCGTCGGTGGATGGCATCGATTTCCCGATTCCAGGCAATGATGACGCAACCCGCGCCATCACGCTCTATTGCAAACTGGTCTCCGATGCGGCGCTTTCGGGCATTTCGCAAAGCATGCGCGACGAAGATTTCGGCGCACAAGCGCAACCCGTGATGGAAGATGTGTCTGAGATGGATGCACCACAGGAAGCAGTTGGCGGCAACCCCAAAGCCACCACCAAAAAAGCAGCCTATG
Organism: Alphaproteobacteria bacterium; assembly: GCA_021732545.1. Classification (GTDB taxonomy): domain Bacteria; phylum Pseudomonadota; class Alphaproteobacteria; order Rickettsiales; family UBA3002; genus JAKFUW01. The sequence continues at coordinate 941 of JAKFUW010000285.1, forward strand.
CAGAAGCCGCTAAAAAAGCCGCTAAGAAAAAGGAAGCTGCTGCCGTGGTGGAGCAACTCAAGCAGCCCGTGGAAAGCAGCGATGCACCCGATGAAAAACTGGCTTCAAACGCATAAATTCAGACAAGAAGGAATAAACGGATGACGATTTCACCCGCAATGATTAAAGAACTGCGCGAATCGACTGGCGCAGGAATGATGGACTGTAAAAAAGCACTGGTTGAAGCGGCTGGCAACATGGATGAGGCCGTTGATTGGCTTCGTAAAAAAGGCTTGGCAACGGCTGCGAAAAAGTCTGGCCGAGTGGCGGCTGAAGGTTTGGTTTCGGTGTCTCAAAGCGCTGATAAACATTCGGCAGCGATTGTCGAAGTCAACTCGGAAACCGACTTTGTCGCGCGCAATGAGCAGTTTCAAACCATTGTGGAAGCATCTGCTAAATACGCGCTGGAAGTCAAAGGCGTTTTGGAGCATCTGCTCAATCACACTTGCCCTGTGGCTGGCAAAAAAGTGTCGGAAGTGGTTTCCGATGCGGTGGCCACCATCGGCGAAAACATCATGATTCGCCGCACCACGATGCTGCAGGTGAACCCTGGCATTGTGGCGACCTACATCCACAGCGCCATCAAGCCTGGTATGGGTAAAATCGGCGTGTTGATTGCGCTGAAATCGCAAGGCGATGTAACCAAGCTCGAAGCCTTTGGGCGACAACTCGCGATGCACATTGCAGCTGCTCGCCCTGAAGCGCTCACCCGCGATGAAGTGCGCGCTGAAAAGCTCGAGCGCGAGCGTGAAGTGTTTAAAGACCAAGCGATTGCCTCAGGAAAAACCCCTGAAATCGCGGAGAAAATGGTCGAAGGCCGCATTCGTAAATATTACGAAGAAGTGGTGCTGCCTGAACAAGTCTTCGTCATTGATGGCAAAGCCAAAGTATCCGAAGCGGTGGAAGCATTCGCCAAAGAACTGGGCTCGTCTGTGGAAATCGCTGCATTCGTGCGTTACGAACTGGGCGAAGGCATTGAAAAAATCGTTGATGATTTTGCAGCAGAAGTTGCCAAAGTGGCCGGCGTTGCGTAACGCATTTTTCTATCCGTCATTGCGAGCAACTGCATAGCAGTTGCGTGGCAATCCTTCTAAGCCTTGCATGGATTGCTTCGTAAGCCAAATGGCTTTCTCGCAATGACGGCATCATCATTTACCCCATCGGCACAAACTCATCACTCGTCTCATCCCACACATGCAAGCGGCCGGTTGCAATATCCAACACCCAGCCATGCAGTTTTAGCTCGCCCGAACTTTCCGCTGCTGCGATATAATCATAGCTTCGCAAGGATTTAACCGAATATTTCACTGCCTCTTGCTCTAGCAACCAGCGTTGCTGCGCGCTATCATCGGTGCGCGCACACACCGCGTTACGGATAGCGGTGATTGGTGCTAAATAATCGCGCAGACTGTAGCTGCTGATGCCTTCAATTGCTGCGCGAATCCCGCCGCAATCGGTATGCCCCATCACCGCGATGTGCTTGACCTTCATGTGCCGCACTGCAAAAGCCAAAGCGGCTGATTCGGTCAAACGCCCTTCCGCTTCGGGATGCACCAACGCTGCCACATTGCGTAGCACCAGCGCCCGCCCGCGCGGAATACCCAGATCGGCGATGATGTCTTTGCGCGCATCGACGCAACCGATTAGCAACATCTCAGGCTGATGTTCGGGCGTGCCGGAATCATCGGGGTTTAAATCGGCTTGCTTAGCGCGGATGGCGGAGAGGATGCTCACTAAACTGCTTTCTTCTCCAGATAAATTTCGGAGCCATGTTCGCGGAATTTTTGCGACATCTCGTCCATGCCTTCTTGCACGGTGGCGACTTCAGCAGCGGGCGACGTGTTTTTAATCGCTGCGAATTCTCTTACCTCTTGCGAAATTTTCATGCTGCAAAATTTCGGCCCACACATCGAGCAAAAATGCGCCACTTTTGCGCCTTCGGCGGGCAAGGTTTGGTCATGAAATTCCTTTGCGCGTTCAGGGTCTAGGCTCAAATTAAATTGATCGTGCCAACGAAATTCAAACCGTGCACGACTGAGCGCATCATCGCGATAACGCGCCGCAGGATGGCCTTTAGCAAGGTCTGCTGCATGGGCGGAAATTTTATAAGTAATCACGCCTTCTTTCACATCGTCGCGATCAGGCAATCCCAGATGCTCTTTGGGAGTCACATAACACAGCATCGCGCAGCCAAACCAGCCAATCATCGCCGCCCCAATGCCGCTGGTGATGTGGTCATAACCAGGTGCGATATCGGTAGTCAGTGGCCCCAGCGTATAAAAGGGTGCTTCGTCGCAGGCTTCCAGCTGCTTGGTCATGTTCTCCTGAATCAAATGCATCGGCACATGACCCGGCCCTTCGATCATCACCTGACAATCGCGCGCCCACGCTTTGTGCGTAAGTTCGCCAAGCGTTTTAAGCTCAGCAAATTGCGCGGCGTCATTGGCATCAGCAATGGAACCCGGACGCAAGCCATCGCCCAAACTAAAGCTCACATCATAAGTGCGCATGATTTCGCAGATTTCATCGAAATGTTCGTAGGTGAAATTATCTTTGTGGTGCGCCATGCACCATTTGGCGTGAATGGAACCGCCGCGCGATACAATGCCTGTCACGCGTTTTTCGGTTAAAGGAATAAACGGCAAGCGTACACCCGCATGAATGGTGAAATAATCCACGCCTTGCTCGGCTTGCTCGATGAGGGTATCGCGGAAAATTTCCCACGTTAAATCTTCCGCCACACCGCCCACTTTTTCGAGCGCCTGATAAATCGGCACGGTGCCAACGGGCACAGGACAGTTGCGCAAAATCCACTCGCGGGTCGCATGAATATTTTTGCCAGTTGATAGATCCATGATGGTATCCGCGCCCCAGCGGATGGCCCACACCATTTTATCGACTTCCTCGCCGATGGAACTCGTCACTGCGGAATTGCCGATATTGCCATTAATTTTCACCAAAAAATTACGGCCAATAATCATCGGCTCAAGCTCTGGGTGGTTGATGTTGGCAGGAATAATCGCGCGGCCACGCGCCACTTCATCGCGCACAAATTCGGGCGTGATGATATCAGGGATGCGCGCGCCCATGGAATTAGCAGGGTGGTGATTATCGGGGCGCATATAGCCGCTATCGCGAGCAACGCGAAGCGATTCCGATGAGATTACTTCGTCGGCTTTGCCTCCTCGCAAAAGCGAATCCCAGCTTTATTTATACTCTTGCAGCTTGGTGTTTTCGCGGATGGCGATATATTCCATTTCCGGCGTGACAATGCCACGGCGTGCATAGGCAATTTGAGTCACCGCATCGCCTTTCGCGCGGAATGGTTTTTCTGGCACATTCGGAAATTGCAAAAGCCCCCTGCCTTGCCCTCCCCCGCCTGCGGGGGAGGGTT
>JAKFUW010000196.1 GCA_021732545.1 Alphaproteobacteria bacterium
CCGCGCCCGATGCCACGCCGCTTGCCCCCACTGCCGAGGCGTTATCGGCGGCAAAAGCTGCATTGATTTATGAAACATCAAGCGCCGCACCGCTTGCCACTGCCCCTGTTGCACCCACCGACATCGAAAACCTCATCGTCACCAGCAAATCATTGCCCACTGGCACCGAAATTAATTTTCCGTGGATCAAGCGCACCGCTGCCGCCGTGTTCAGCCGTGGATCGGATATCTGGATTGTGTTTGACGCACCGTCGCTCATTAATTTGAAATTGCTCGAAGGCATCATGCCTGCAGCCGTCACGAAAATCGAGCCGATGGATGTGCCGGGCCACACCGTGCTTCGCCTGCAAACCGATGGCAGCGTGTTCCCCAAAGTGGTGCAGCCCGCCAATTCGCAGCGCTGGGTGATTGGGCTTTCCAATTATCATCAGATTCCGCCACGCCCCGCCGCGATGACCTTTACCACCACCGCCCGCAATGCCTCGGTGTTTATGCCAGTGCTACAACATACCGCGCCTTTTACCATCACCGATCCGGTGATTGGCGATGAAATTATCGTCACGCCATTTTATAATTCAGGCGAAGGGGTTTATCCTGCACGCAAATTGGTGGAAGCCGATATTTTAGAATCAGCGCAAGGGCTTGCCGTGGTTAAAAAAGCTGACCTGACTGAGGTGCGGCAGTTGCGAAATGGACTGCGTATCGCCAATCGCAACGGCATGAGCTTGTCGTCTGATTTACCGGAGATGGCCTCCGACGAACTCGAAGCGCTGCAAAGCCAATATACCATCTGGTTTCCTTACGATAAATGGAAAGTGGAGCCCGACACATTCACCACCACGCGCCAAGAGCTAGAGCAAAAAATGCTTGGTGCCACCTCGGTGCGCGCCAATAGTCTGCGCCTGAAACTGGCGCAAATGTATCTGGCAGAAGGCTTAGGGTTTGAAACCATCGCGATACTGGACCGTATCAAAGCCGATGACCCTGTGTTTTTTACCGAGCGCAAACTGGCGGCCATGCATGGCGCGGCAAATTTTATCTCGGATCGCTTCCTTGAAGCATCGAACGATTTTGCGGCAGAGGAGCTGGGTGACAGCTTGGAATCCAAACTGTGGAGTGAGGCGCTCAGCATTTTAAAAACTGATCGCCCGCGCTTTGATTATCTGGAATATTTTAAAAATTATATTCAGCATTATCCACCCGCTTTGCGAGATAAACTGGCCGTTTTAGCTGCCGATAATTACATCAACCGCAAGAGTTTCAACAAAGCGCTCAAAACCTTTGATACACTGAGTGAATCAGGCATCTCGCCGCGCCTGATGCCGTATCTGGACTTTTTGCTCGGAAAAATTTCCGCCGAAAGTAAAAATTACGATGCAGCGATTGCGGTGTGGGAGCCGTTATCGAAACACGAGACCGATAATTTCATTCGCGCACGCGCCGAATTTGCATTGGTGAGCATGCTCTATACCCAAGGTCGCATCACGATTGACGAGGCTTTGCAACGGCTCGATCAGTTGCGGATAGTGTGGCGCGGCGATTCGCTTGAACAAAGCTTGCTCAGTTACCTTGGACAGCTTTACATCGACAACGGCAATTATCTGGAAGGGTTGCGCGCATGGCGCGAACTACTCACCAATTTTCCCGATTCACCGCTGGCGTCTTCCATCACACGCGAGATGGCCAAAACCTTCAACTCTCTCTTTGCCGATGGCGGTGCGGATACATTAAAACCGCTGCAAGCACTATCGATTTTTTATGAATTCCGCGAACTCACCCCCGTGGGTGCTGCGGGCGACACGATGATTCAAGGCTTGGCTGATCGCTTAGCAAACGTCGATCTGCTGGATCGCGCGGCGGCACTGCTAGAACATCAGATTAAATTCCGACAGGAACGCGGCGTGCGCAGCAAGCTTGGTGCGCAGTTAGGGTTGGTGTATTTGCTCAACCGCGAACCGAAAAAAGCACTCAAAGCGCTTGAGCTTACCAACTATGGTAAAAACCCCCAAGCGCTGCAACTCAAACGCTTACAGCTGACTGCGATGGCGCTTTCTGAAATTGGCAAGCCTGCACGCGCGATTGAAATGCTTAGCAACGATACCAGCAAAGATGCGGATATGTTGCGCCTGAATATCTTCTGGAAAATGCGCGATTGGAAAGAAGTGATTCGCGTGGCTGAAACCTTGCTCAGCGACCGCGATGATCTGGCGCGCCCACTCACCCCTTTGGAGAATGATTATGCGCTGCAACTGGCGATTGCTTATATGTTTGAAAGCGATACCACTCAGTTGCAATATCTGCGCAATTATTTCGGGCCACTGATCGCCCCTGGCCCCAGCAAAGACATCTTTGATTTTGTGACCGATGTCACCGGTCCCATCGACCACGAAAAGATGAACGATGTCACCAAACAGGTCAGCCGCATTGAGAGCTTTATGCAAACCTACCGCGCGCGTGTGAATGAACGCGGATTGAGTTCAGCGGTTAACTAACTTTCAAAACCTTTATATCAATATAGGTGAGAATTCATCACTGCAAATAACGCAAAAGTTGTGTTAACACTTTTTAATACTTTAGCTTTTCTATTTAAGATTATCATTTAACTTGAAAACTGGTATGGGTTTTGCTTCACTGACTGCGAACACTTAAAAAACAACAGGCGGGCTCTATGAAGACGATTACGCGCGAACCAGAAGTAAAGCTAATTGAAGCACTGACCGATATTCAAGACGACCCGCGTGGGTGGACGGCGATTTGTTTCGCGTTCTCGCGCCTGCTCGAACATTACCGTAGCGAATATCAGATTAAAATCGCCATCAACCTGATGAATGATCTTTCTGGCGATAAAGAATGCACGCTGTTTATCAGCGACGATTCCACCATTTTTCTGCTGATGAAAGATGCGTCTAAAGCACTGATCGATAAAATGATTTTTCAGTTGCGTTATTTATTCATGGATGACCCCTTGGCCTACACCCCTGATGGCGAGGAAAACTCTGAGTTTTCGCGTATCTATGATCTGGCGACAGGGCATGGCGACTTTTTGCAAATCAGCAAATCGCGTTTAACCACACGCATTAAATCGCAAGGTGCGCGTGGCCAAGCGACGGAAGCGGTGAAAAAACTGGATATGTCGACCACGGAACCTTCCAAAGCGCCTAAATCGGATGCGAAATTTTTCAATGCGGCAAGCCTTGCCAATATCGAGCGCGATCTGCAAAATGCTGACCTCAGCCGCGTGCTGCGCCGCCAGCCTATCTGCGCCGCTGTCCCCGATACCATGGTGCGCAAAGTATTTGATGAACTCTATATTAACATCAGCCATTTGCGGAAAATTCTGGGAACCGAAGTCGATCTTCTCAGCAATCGTTGGCTGTTTAAATATCTGACCCAAATTCTCGATGATAGAATGCTGCATTTGCTGCAACGCGCACCCACGCGCTATCTCGATAACCCGATCAGCTTGAATTTGAATATCCATACGTTACTGTCTTCGCGCTTTGCGGAGTTCGATGCGTCGATCAAACCGGCGGTTAAAGTATCCATCGTCATCGAGATTCAGCTTGCCGATGTGTTCAACGATATGGGCGCGTTTTTGGCCGCCAAAGATGCGGTGCAAAAGTTGGGTTATCGCGTGTGCTTGGACGGTGTTACGGATTTGAGCCTGACCCAAATTGATCGCAAGAAACTAGGCTTCGATCTGCTTAAGCTGCAATGGAATGCTGCCGTTGCAAGCGAGCTGCGCAGTGCGCTCAACAAAGAACTCAGCGCCGCAATTAAAGAATGTGGCGTTAACCGCGTGATTCTAACGCGTTGCGATGACCGCGCGGCGATTGATTATGGCCAAGGATTGGGGATTTCATTGTTTCAAGGACGCTATCTCGATAGCCTGACCAATCCAAAATCGACGATTGAGAATTAAAGCCATCATCGGAATTTGGGCCGGCAATTCAAATGAGCAAAAAACTTTTATAATAAATAACTACTCCGCCTGCTCGTCGTCTTCCAACTCATCCACGAGCTTGGGGTCTTGATCGCTGATGCCATCGATGAACATTTCATCGTCGGCATCGTCACCATCCACGCCGGCATCCGTTGGTTCGCTGTGGTCTTCCACTTCTTCCAGATGCTCGATGTCTTCTTCAAAATCGTCGAGCGCTTCGAGTTCGATCACATCATCCATCCCGTCAATCGCTGGCAGATCATCGGGCACTTCGATCACTTTAGGCTTGGATGGTTTTTTGGCAACCGCCATGGAACTGGATTTCAGCGCGGCCACGGTTGCTTTGGGCGCGGGGAATTTATGCTGGCACTTGATGCAGACGGGCCGCTCAACGCCTAAATCATAAAAGCGTGCGGCGCATTTGGG
>JAKFUW010000265.1 GCA_021732545.1 Alphaproteobacteria bacterium
CGTGTTTGGATGGCATCGAAAATAAAATCCACCCCGGTGAGGCGATGGACAAGAACCTCTATGATCTGCCGCCAGAAGAGCTCAAAGACATCCCCAATGTTTCAGGCTCGCTGCGCGATTCGCTCAACGCGCTCGACGCTAACCGCGACTTCCTGAAAAAGGGTGATGTGTTTAACGATGATCAGATTGATGCCTATATTGAGCTGAAAATGGAAGAATCGATCCTGTGGGAAACCACCCCATCGCCGATTGAATTCAAGATGTATTATTCGGTTTAAAATCAGTTGCGAGTCACGAGTTGCGGGTTGCGAGATTTAGTTTTCTGGCAACTCGCAACTGGCAACTACATTACGTTCCCTGCCCTTGCGCGGCATTATGCCTTTTTATAGCTGTCTGTCATTTGAAATTAACTCAACTTTGCCACCTTCGAGTGGCGTAATGTCAGCATGCGAAGTGCCTATTTTTATCACATGTTTCTTACCAGTATCACCACCGAACTCAACCTCGCGTTCATAGTACCCTAATTTATTGCCCATTTTATCCGAAACAATTCCATCACGAGTAGAGCCTATTTCAACGTTACCAATCTTAGTGCCGCGCGGAACTTTTGAACCCTCCCACTCTAATCTAAAGTGATATTTTTGCTTATCGACCAGTGTACCAACAGTTTTCTTAACAAACTCGCTAGGATCAAATGACATACATAACTCCTTTTATAGTTGATTGCTTTAGCAGTTTATTCCTCACGCCTCACGTTCCCTGCCCTTGCGCGGCGGCATGCAACATAATCGCGATTTTTTCCTGGCGCTGTTTTAGCTCTTCCACTTCCGATTTATGCATGATTCGGTCAAGCGAAAGCACGACAAAATCGATGAACACCGCAATCACACTTTCCATCTGGCGTTTAATTTTCTTCACAATGGGGTCTGCAATATTACGAAAGCCAGTATGGGTTTCACCCACCACCGCGCCCACTTGCTTATGATAATGATCAATCGCGGCATAGACTTTGCGCATGGCGCTCTCAATACGGTTTTTATTTTTGGGTTTACCCTTGCTTTCGGCAATCGCCATAAATTCATCGGTCAGCACATCGGCTGCTTCGCTTAGTTCTTCCACCAAAGGCTCCACCAACGAAAATTGCTGCGAACGATGGTGCACAAATTCGCTCTCCACCGTGTTGATCAGCTCTTGTGCCAAATCATATAATTCGGTGATCTCGTAATATTTTTCTTCCATTTCAGAAAGACTATTTATTTTAACCGCATTCATAACCATTGCTCCAAGCGTTTATGTTATTATTATCCTCTACCCGAATCCGCGGCAAGCATCCCTTGCTGATTTCCAGCAGCGCGGGTTAATGCACGATATTCATCCGGGTTATTATTCATCCACGCGGTGCGTGTTTGTTCAGCTTGCTCTGGCGTCATACCACGGCGCACTGCGATCTGATTTGTAAAATGATTGCTTGGCATGGCTTCCATGCGGTTAGGCGCATAGGGGTTTGGCAACGCCGTATTATCGGGCGCGGCCATCATCTGCGGTTGCATGCTAGGTGCAAAACCCACCGCCGCCACGCGTGCGCCGTTGGTGGTTGGCATCTCGCCCAGCACTTTGCTGTTGCGCGCCAGATAGGTTAAATCGCGATCTTCTTTCGCATCAGGGCTGATCATATCGAGCGCCGCGCGAGTCAGGTTGCGCGCATGTTCGGGAAGCGTATCGTTGGTGATGATGGCGGACAAGCCGTTCAGCAGCCAGAAGGTTCCGCCCGTTACAAGCGCTGATCCTCCCATCAATACGGCAGCAGTGGTGCTCACTCCCAGCACAGCGCCAGTAACCGCAACATCCGCCACACCGCTCACCGCACGCTTAAAACCTTCGCTATATTCGCCTTTGGCAATCGCTCCACCGCTATCGAGCACGGATGCTAATATAGAAAGAGGATATAAAGCAAAGGCTAACAGATGACCTACAATTGGTATCAAGCTGGCTTTGTGCACGAAATTACGCGCAGCCGCAGCAATGCGCTCCACCCGGCTTGGAGCTTTGAATTCGTCGATGTCAGTCATAGGGTTCATCGCGTTATTTTGCCTATTACAGTCTTTTCACTACTGTTTCATTATACCTAATGCGCGGGCAAAATAGATGACAATTTGATGACATTTTGAGGTAAAAAACAACGAATAATCAGATTTCTACGGCCACAAAATCTGTCATTGCGAGCCTTTAGGTGAAGCAATCCATTTACATGCTAGATGGATCGCCACGGCCTTTACAAGGCCTCGCGATGACGGATAGGTTATCGTGCTATTCGCTCGCCAATGGCCGCGACAGCAACTGCTCAATTGCCTGCTCGACTTCCGCAGACCCCTCCAGCACATGATGCACCATGCTGCAAATCGGCATCGCCACGCCCAAACGACGCGAAAGTTGATAGACCGATTCGGCGGTAATCACGCCCTCGGTCAGGCCACTACCGCTGGAATTGAGCAGCGCCTCGATCTTTTTGCCTTTGCCCACCGCATGGCCCAGCGCCATATTGCGCGAACTAAGCGACGAGCACGATAGCACCAGATCGCCCATGCCCGACAACCCCGCCAGCGTGTCTTCGCGCCCGCCTTTGGCAAGGCAAAGCCGCCGCATTTCGGCAAGGCCACGGGTGATGAGCGCTGATCTCGCATTTTCGCCAAGTCCGCGCCCTGTGCTGATGCCGCACGCAATGGCAATCACATTCTTCACCGCGCCACCAATTTGCACGCCGATTAAATCATCGGAATAATAGGGACGAAAAAATTTCCCACCAATCGCATAAATCACTTTTTCGGTTTGGGTGCGGTTCGCGCCTGCAATGGTGGTGGCCGAGGGCATCCCCATCGCCACTTCATGCGCAAAATTCGGCCCCGTAATCACCATCACGGGGTTTTCGGGTAAAATGGCATTCACCACTTCGCTCATCAGCGCCAGGCTTCCGCGCTCAATGCCTTTGGCCGCGATAATAATCGGGATGCCACTGGGTAACCGATCCGATAAACCAATGCATATCGGGCGCACATGCTGCGATGGTACGGCCAAAATAATATATTTGCACGATTGACTCACCAGATCGATATTCGCGGTCACATGAATATCAGGGTCGATAAACACATCGGGCAAATAAGGCTCGTTCACGCGTTTTTCGTCAATCAGACGCAGCACATTCTCATTACGCGTCCACAGCGTCACTCTGCTGCCCGCGCGGTTGATCACCACCGCCAGCGCCGTGCCCCAACCGCCCGCGCCGATGATGCCAAAATGCGCCTCGGACTGAATGCTCATGCGGCCAACGCCTTGCTAACGGAGAACATAATTGAGATTTTTTCTCCCGCTATTTCGTCTTCAAATTGGTGCGCGGCATGATCGGCTTTGCCTTGCGACATAGTGGTTGCCAGCACTTGCTCAGCGATCATCGCGTCATGCGTCGCAATCGCCTGCCCTAGCTTGCCACTTGCGCTGTAATTGAGCGCAATCCGGTCGCTCACATTCAAATCGGCTTTTTTGCGTGCATCCTGAATCATGCGGATGACATCACGCGCGAGTCCTTCGGCTTCAAGCTCAGGCGTGATCGTGAGAGCGAGCACCACCAACGCATCGTTGGATGATAAGGGTGCTGCGCCTTTGATGCCCGCTTTGGGCTCTAAATTGAGTTCATATTCTTCTGGCAATAAAATCTCACCGCAAATATGCAGCGCGCCGTCTTTCATCTCCCATTTGCCTTGCTTGGATGCCGGAATCAGCTCCTTCATTTTGGCAGGCAACCGCTTGCCAATGACTTGCGAATTGAGTTTGAGCGCGCGCGTTGCCACCGCCTCTAAATCATCGGCAAACACCACCTGCTTCACATTCACTTCATCGGCAATTAATTCGGCGTAATTTTTCAGTGTGCTAGACCCTGCACCATAAAGCGTGGCGCTTGCTAAAGGCTGGCGCACGCGGATATTCACGGCGCTGCGCACCGACAAAATGGCAGTGCAGGCATCGCGCACGCGGTCCATATCTGCAACCAGTTTAGCATCTTCAGGAAACCCACTCACATCGGGAAACTCACTCAAATGCACTGACTTGCTCCCCCCTTGAGGGGGAGCCAAATCGCCCTGCGATTTGGTGGGGGGTGATACGCTAATATTTGATGATTGTCCCCCCACCAAAATGCTATCGCATTTTGACTCCCCCTCAAGGGGGGAGTGAGAAGAAGAGAGCCCTCCATAAATCGCCTCCGTCGTCAGCGGCAACAGCGGCGCGGCGGCGCGGGCTATGGTGGTGAGAACAGTATAGAGCGTATCATAGGCGCTGGTATCTGC
>JAKFUW010000245.1 GCA_021732545.1 Alphaproteobacteria bacterium
TCTTTGATCACCGTGCTGATTTGCTTGCTGAAGGATTGAATATCCAAGCTCACCATCACCGCGCCTAAAAATTCATCTTTTTCGTTGCTGATACCAATCGCCAGCGGCATCACCCACTTGCCATTCACTCTGCCTTCGATGGGTTGTCCAATGTGAATCGCCCACGGCGAGGTAATGGCTTTTTTCATGTAGTCGCGGTCAGAAACACTGATAGGTTTTTTAAATATCCCGTCTTTGGAACTGGCAATGATGTTTTGAGTTGCATCAATCCAGAAAAATTCGCTCTTTTTTTTGTAGTTGGCTTTATCGAAAGATTTCAGCAGCAGCGCAATGCGCGGCAGATCGGTGGTGCTGTAATTGTTGATCTGGCGGCCAACCGATTCGAGCAAATAGGATGCGCGCTCAATTTCCACAATCAGTGTCCGGTCAATCCGCACCGCTTCATTTTCAAGCTGTTTAACCGCATCGTGCGAATATTCCTGATAAGTCTCATAACTCACCCAGATGGATACCAAAAACAGAATGAACAAAATCATCACGGAAAGCAGCGCAAAGTCGCGATATAAAGAGGGTTTGGTCGAGATGCGAATCATACGTTTCGTGGTTACCTTTCACCGCGAGAGACTATTGCCTTCGTGCAGGCAATTCAACTTTATAAATGGGCTTGAGTGGCGGGGGCTGCCAGCATGGGCTTGTGCTGCGCAACTTGGAAGACAGCAGGAGTGGGTTTTTCGGAAGGTTTTGGTGTTGACTGCTCAAGGGTTTGGCTAATTAATTTACTGATAGTATAAAGAACAGTAACACCGATTACCGTGTAAAAAGCTTCGCCAGCCAGCTGATAGGAGATCTCTTTACCGCGTGTAACCTGCATATTTTTGACAAAATTCTCAGGTTTAATATGCAATGTATCACGGGAAAAATCACTGATACTCTCAAAAATATCGTGTCCGGTTTTCTTCTGGTAAACCTCAAGAATCGGCGCTGCTACCAATAGAGGCGTTAAAAACGCAAAGGTTCTGCCGCCTAATAAACTGGTCCAACTCTGCTTGGTATCATCAGTGGTTACCCGCCGTGTGGATTCTGGTGTCGTTGAAGTGCCGTTGATATAGTCGACAATGGCTGGTTTGTGATCTTCCATTGCCTTAATCAACGGCAGCATCGCCCAACCTCCAGCGCCCAGCACGGCTCCTTGCATAAAGCGCCGGCTGTATTTAATGGCGCCTTGAAACTCTTTGGCTCCATTGGTATGGGTGATGATGTTGTTTTTGCCAAGGAATGGCTCCAACGGTTTCGATAGAGCTTCGCCACTATTATAAATGAAATCATAGACTTTTTTGGCAGGGCTTGCCGCCTGTTCAGATTGAGGCAGCTTCGGCCAGTGATTGTGCACCCAATCGGAAAAAGCCATCGAAAAAGCGGCATTCACCACGCCACCAATGCCGATATAGGTGGCCGCATCGAACACGGCATCGCCTGTGGTTCGGGTGTGAGGGGCTTTAGATGTCGTGTCGTCATGCTTCATGCCGCACCTCCCATCGCATGAGAAGGTGCTTCTTTAATGGCGGCTGCCACATGCTCGCGCTGGGCAATTTTGCTATCGGGTTTTTCGTCTCGATATCCAAGCGGTTTGGGTTTCTCCGACACAGCCATGGCAATGGGTTCATCGGTCATATCTTTAACACGGAAAGGCTGAGGCGCGATGTGGTTTTTATCTTTAATATGGGGTTTCTCGATATCCCCTTTTTTAGAATCCAGCAAAGATGAACACCATTTGTAGGTATATTCGTGGATGTAGGAATAAACAAATGCCAATCCAAAATCTGTTCCGATATTAGTATGAATAAAATCCCAGTCCGTCTCCTCGAAACCTTTGCGTTTTTGCATCAGCGAGGCTGGTTTAATACCAATCGATTCTGCAGAAAATTTGGTAACACTTGCAATTGGCTCATACAGATATTTCGTCAGAGGTTTCGGGTAAGCCACCATCGCACCTAAAATGGGCGCTAGTGAAATCAGCCGTGTTGTAAGTCCAATTCCAAAGCTTTTGGGTGACTCCTGACCAATCGATTGATAATAAGCATTAAATGCTGGTTCGTTTGCCACTTTTTCTTTGCCATACACCATTTCATCCAATGAGCGAGAAATTTCTTTTTTATTGGCTTCTAGTGCCATTATCGGTGGAATCGTTGCAAAACCACCGACCATAATACTTGAAAACACGTTACCCCAATAAGCACCGCTTTTAATTGATTCAGCGGATTGAAAAATATTCAGCTGTTTGGATAAGCCGGTTTCACTAAATGTTGTAAGATGTTTGTTAAAGAAATTAGTTACGGGTTTGCCAAAGTGCTCAATGCCTGAATGAGTGCGGATTGTCCAATAGCTAAAGGCAACCCCTAACGCAGAATTTAATAACCAATCAACGCCTCTGTAGGTGAATTCATTAAACATGAAGCCCCCCGTTGTCACCGCGGGTTTGGTGGCAACTGTTGACATCGCGGATGAGGTGTCGCGCGTATTATGTTCGGTCTTTTTTTCCATTTTTCAGTGCAAAATCATCCTGTTAAATACAGTTCTCCTTACATTACAGAATATCATAAAGCCCAAACCCTTCATGTGAAGGTTTGATGAAAGTTTGGAGAGGTTAAAAAGGAGAAAGAATCGTCATTCTTTCTCGCTCTACCATGCCACCTGCCATTATAAGGTGTTATAAAAACTCAATAAAATTCCAGTCGCTTTTTCATCCGCTTTCGATAGTGGCAGCGCATTAATCTGATCTCTCGTAAACCACTCTTTGCCATTTTGTGCGGTAGTTAGCTGAATCAAATGCACCTTCGCTTGCAGTCTAAAGTGGCTATAGGTTTGGGTGAGCGTGCCGATTTGATTTTTAGCATTCAAAGCCCATTTTTTGCCCTGCCATTCAATCTGTTTTTGCAACTCATCCTGTTCCAAAAATCCATATAGCCCTCCTAAAAAACGCTCATCTCTGGGTGCCAGAAACACGCGCTGGTTGGCATCTTGCAAGATAATAATTCGCTTATGTCGCACCGGAGTTATTTTCGATAATTTAGCAGCAGGGTAGGCGGATGGCTCGTTTTTTCCTTTGCAGATTTTATACGCGGGACACTCGCCGCACATAGGTGCTTTAGGACTACAAATCATCGCGCCCACATCCATCATCGCTTGGTTATAATCGAATGGATCATTCTGATTTAGCAGCGCCTCAGCATGTTCCCATAGCTCTTGTGTGGTTGGGTTTTTCAGCGCAAACATCCGGCAGATCACGCGCTTCACATTCGCTTCCATCACAGCGTAAGGTTTGCGAAACCCGAAGGCTAAAATGGCATTTGCGGTGTTTTTGCCGATACCAGGCAATGCCAGTAACCCTTCCAGATCATCAGGCAAAGCAGGGGTGGTGAGTTGCGCGGCTTTATGCAGATTGCGCGCGCGGCTATAATAACCAAGCCCTTGCCATGCCTTTAGCACGCTTTCTTCTTCGGCACTTGCAAGCGATTCCAGCGTAGGAAAGCATTCTAAAAACGGGAAATAAAATCGCTCCAGCACGGTTTTCACCTGTGTTTGCTGCAGCATCACCTCGCTGATATAGATAGGGTAGGGGTCACCAGCCGTGCGCCACGGCAGGTTACGCCTGCCATGCGTTGCGTACCAGCGGCCAAGCGATGAATGAAACGCGATGATTTTGTTTGAGTGGTTGGAAGCCATGAAGGTTTTATGTTAGGGTAGCGTATAATGATTGAAAGGCAAGTTTATCATGAATCGATGGATGAATAAATATGGCGTTTTGTTTTTGTGCCTGATAACGGCTCTGATGTTTGCCAATGCGGTCGATGCGCGCCCCATTAAAAAGGGTTATAAATCCTATAAAATTGTGTTGTATGGCGATGGCTTCACATCCGGTTATGGCATTGAGCCTGATGATGCTTATGCGGTTCCGCTGCGCACCGATTTAAATTTTGAGTTTGCGCAAGAACGTATCGAGGTGGTGAATGCCGGTGTGGCTGGCGATACCGCTGCGGCTGCATTGTCGCGTATGACCAGTATTTTGGCGGAAAAGCCTGATATTGTGGTGGTGGCGCTGGGGGCCACCGATGCATTGCGCAAAACCGACCCAAGCCTTGTGCAACGCTCGCTCGATCAGATTTTAAGCCTGCTTACTCAAAATAATATCTATGTGTTGCTGGTTGGTTTTGCGCCCCCACCCGATGCCTCGATTGAATATGCGGCTCGCTTTAGTATTGTGTTTCCAAGTCTCGCCAAGCGCTATCAAGTAGCCTATATGCCTAATATGATGCAAGAGGTG
>JAKFUW010000128.1 GCA_021732545.1 Alphaproteobacteria bacterium
GGCATTGCAGCATACTCAAAGCATGCTTGTTCACCGTAAAAAAACCGTTTATAACCCTCATTCAATCAAGAGGATTTACCATGCAACGCGTTTTATCGGGCATTCAGCCAACCGGAAACCTTCATTTGGGCAATTATCTGGGTGCCATTCGCAACTGGGTGGCCATGCAACAAGACATGCCCTGTCTGTTCATGATCGCCGATTTGCATGCCATTACCGTGCAACAAGATCCTGCCGCGCTCATCCATGCCACGCGTGAGATTACCGCAGCGCTGATTGCTTGTGGTGTTGACCCGGCGCGTAGCATTATTTTTGCGCAATCGAGCGTGCGCGGTCATGCAGAATTGGCGTGGATTTTAAATTGCCATACCCCGCTTGGCTGGCTGAACCGGATGACGCAATTTAAAGAAAAATCCGGCAAAAACAAAGAAAGCGCGATGCTGGGGCTGTATAGTTACCCCGTGCTGCAAACCGCCGATATCCTTATCTATCAGGCAACCCATGTACCGGTGGGTGAAGATCAGAAACAACATATTGAGCTTTCGCGCGATATTGCAGGAGCATTCAATCGCGCTTATTCTCATGAGTTTTTCACCCTGCCCGAACCGATTATCCAAAAGCAATCGGCGCGCATTATGAGCCTGCGCGATGGCACCAAAAAAATGAGTAAATCCGATGAATCGGATTATTCGCGGATTAACTTGACCGATGACGCCGACACCATCGCCAAAAAGATTAAAAAAGCCAAATCCGATGTGTTTGAAAACATGCGCGATGATCTGGAAAACCGACCCGAAGCCCACAATCTGATGCAGATTTATGCAGCCCTTTCCAACCTGAAACTCGAACATGTAATCTCGCAATTTGGTTCGGGCAATTTTTCTACCTTTAAAGCTGCATTGGCTGAAGTGGCCGTCACGCATCTGTCGCCTATTACCGCTCGCATGAACGCGCTGATGGCTAACCGCGATGCGATTGATGCGGTGCTAAAAGACGGCGCCGCGCGTGCCAATGCGATTGCGGAACCAACCCTTGCGCAGGTGAAAAAAATGGTGGGATTTTGGAGAGAGTAGTGATTGGTATTTAGTAATTGGTATTTAGTGATAACCCCCTGAATACTGAATACCAAATACCGAATTCTTCTGCTACACTTCCCTAGCCTCTAACCCCTAGCCCCTAGCCCCTCTCATGCACCTGCTACTTCACATCTTCGTTAAACTCTGGCGCAAATTATGGCGGCACGTCTGGTATCCGCTGGCGATGTTATGGCGTCGCGTTTTCGGTATCTGCGTGCTGGCGGGCTTTGGTTATATTGTCTCATTATTTTTTGAAAGTGATGATTTAGGTGCCATTCCCGAACCGCCCAATATTGCGGTGCCGCGTAACCCTGCCGATGGCTCTCCTGTTGCGCCGCCGCTTAAAAAAGGAGATAACATCGAGGTGCAGCTGGTTACGAAAATTGAAAATGGTAACAGCGCGTTTTCCAGTGATCTGATCAGTCAGATGAATGCAAAAGAACTGCATTTTTACAGTCAGACTTTTTACTGGGTCATGCAGCATCAAAAACTCGGCAAAGAGCATGCGTGGAATTTTTATAATATCAACGGAACACTCACCCCAACCGTGCAATTTAAAAACAATCTGGGCGATACATGCCGCCGCTTTAAAGAAACGTTAAAGGTTGGTGAAACGCAGCAGAAGATTGAAGGCATTGCCTGCGAAAAATATGGCGGTAGCTGGTGCAAATTACGCCCAGGCAGCACCCCCGCCTGTGAGCTTGGCCGCAAATCAGGATTGAGCAATTGGTGGTTTGATACACAACAATCCTTTAAGCGGTTGTTTTAGTTTTCAGTACGATCAATCCGAAAATTTAGAGAGGTTGTCATCCTGCGGGACGCAAAGCGTCAGTGCAGGATCTGAGATGCTGCGCTCTCGCTAAAGCGAGCCGCAGCATGACAAAAGACAAAAAGCGCCTTTACGCCTTCTTATATGTGCGCCGGAATAAAAACGACACCAGCAACGTGATCATCGTCATCACATAAGGAATAACGGGCAGCAGTTTTTTATTATCACCTTCAAAAAACGGCATCGCCAAAAACACCGAATAAATATCATGTGACAAAAAGAAATACACCAATGCCATGCCACCCAAAGACAGTACTACAATCTGTGCCCACGTAATCGCGCGGTTCAGGCTTGCCCAGATTAGCAGCACATACCCACCCAGCGCCCACGCAATAAAGCCAGCATTTCCCAACAACAAATCGCTCTGATTGGCAGAGTCATCGCCCGTCAGATAGATATAAATGCTATAGGCCGGAGCAATCAGCATGGCGAGGCGGAATACATAGAGTGCCATTTGTTTCATAAATATCCTTACCGTTTTATAATCAGATTGTTAGCACGTCTGATGATTTTTTCAAACATTTCCTGGCTTAGGCGTCCCGTATTCATATTGTAGCGCGAGGTGTGATAGCTGCCCAGCAACAGTTTGCCCTGCACCCAGTGCTCCGCGCCATGCGCAAAGGGGTGAGCAGACAGCTTTTCACCAAGCGCCATCAGCACCGCTTTGTGGCTGATCGTACCTAAGCTAATCATTACTTTTAAACGGGGCATCGCAGCAATTTCAGTCACTAAAAACCCATTACATTGCTTCATTTCAGAAGTTTCAGGCTTGTTTTCGGGTGGAACGCACCGAACTGCATTCGTAATCCGGCAATTTTGAAGCAAAAAGCCATCATCGGCGCGCCGATCATAGTTTCCCGATGCAAAACCATGGTTTTTAAGCGCGTGATAGAGCACATCGCCCGCGTAATCACCCGTAAAAGGACGCCCTGTGGCGTTCGCACCCTTCAAGCCTGGCGCTAATCCTACTATCAATAGCTGCGCATCCAGCGCGCCAAAGGATGGCACCGCGCCGTTGAAAAAATCGGGATATTCATCTCGATTACCTTGCCGAAACGCCACCAAACGCGGGCATTTTTGGCAATCTGGCGTGGGCAAATCAGGCGATAATGTCATAAAAGCTTCATCAATATGGTTGCCAAAAAAAACTATACTAAGGGTGGAGAAGTAACAAAGGAAATTCATGGCAACTCGCGGCCAAAACAACGATAAAGCCACAGCCCCCCAAACGGGAGTGGATGCTGGCCGCGCTGCGTTTGAACACGAAAAACCGCCAGAACGCACACCAGGCCTCAAATTATTCGATGCTTTTTTATATCCCGGAATCACCAATGTCGGCGTGTTTGGCATCTCGGTGGTGGCCACGTACCTGACCTCTAAGGGCGGGATGAAAAACGCGCAGGGCGAATTGATCTACGGAAAATTTGGCGACTGGATGCAAAAACGCGGCGATGTGTTGATGAATTGGATGAAATCAAAAGGGTTAAGCCACGACACCGCTGAGATGGCAAAATATGTTGCCTTCTCTTTTGGTGATGGCACGTTGCTCGCGCCCGTTGTCAAAAAGTTTGAAGATAACCGCGAAGATATTGCTAAATCGATCGACAATGCGTTGGGTACTCGACCCGACACGGACGATGCCTATAAGGCTGAGCCCAAACAAACATGGGGCAGCGTGCTGGGTGGGCGCGCTATCACTGCGCTGATTGTGATTCCCACAGCCGTGATGCTAGATAAAAAAGGACTCAACAATGTGATGTTTAGTGAACCTGGAAAGCGTCTGGGTGAGTGGATGAATAAAACACCGTTCATTAAACGAAACGCAGGGCATGTGGATCTCGCGGAACTCGGTAAGATCAGTGTGTTTGAGGCATTCTACACGTCCATCTGCACCGCAGGACTTTATATATCCAGCCGGTTTTTAGCAGGCTGGGGCGAGGATAAATCACAACCCAAACCTAGCGATGAGATCAAGCCAGCGGCAACCATTCGCCATAGCAAAGCGCCGAGCGCAAATGCTCCCAAACCCTTTATGCCAGCGGCTCCTGTTGCGCTTAAATCAGAGCCAAAAACCGATGAACCCAAGGCAGAACTTCCCAAGCCCAAAGA
Source organism: Alphaproteobacteria bacterium (assembly GCA_021732545.1). Classification (GTDB taxonomy): domain Bacteria; phylum Pseudomonadota; class Alphaproteobacteria; order Rickettsiales; family UBA3002; genus JAKFUW01. Next base: position 4,015 of record JAKFUW010000128.1, read on the forward strand.
TTCGAAACCAGTGGTGGTTGAATCTCCCATCAAAGATACACCTACCGTAAAAGTAGATGCCGCCAATCTATCACATGAGCCATCGCGCGTGCATTCGCATGCGGAAACAACGCAACATGCAGGAATGAATGGATGAAAAAAGAAACAGCAACACGCGCATCGTCCGAAAGATCAGATCAAACCCCTGATATCAGAGATGCGCAATTTGTTCGCCAAGAATATACAGGGATGACACGTTGGCAAACCCTGAGCGCATGGGTTTTGGGAACCGTGGTTGCGGTACCGCTTGTCA
>JAKFUW010000169.1 GCA_021732545.1 Alphaproteobacteria bacterium
ACACGCTACGGATGGCGGCCATTTGAAGTGCAGTAAGCTCTTCAATGCCGGTTTTAGCATGATGCATCATGGCGTTGAACGATTCTTCATCGAAGGTATGTTCTTCTCCGGAAGCTTGAATTTCCACGATACGCAAGCTATTGGTGAGAATGAAATTGGCATCGACTTGGGCTGCGCTATCTTCCACATAATCCAGATCAAGTAGCGTTTTTCCATCGACAATCCCGCATGACACCGCCGCAATCGAATGCAGCAGCGGAATGTGATTAAGCCTGCCATCATCCACCAGTTTTTGCAGCGCCAGATGCAGCGCCACATAGCCGCCCGTGATCGATGCGCAGCGCGTGCCGCCATCGGCTTCGATCACGTCGCAATCGATGATAATCTGGCGCTCGCCAAGTTTTTCTAAGTTGATGCACGCGCGCAAAGCTCGCCCAATCAGCCGTTGAATTTCCTGCGTGCGCCCCGATTGCTTGCCACGCGCCGCTTCGCGCGGGTTGCGGCTGCCCGTCGCTCGCGGTAACATGCCATATTCCGCTGTCACCCATCCTTTGCCGGTGTTGCGTAAAAAAGGCGGAATATTATCTTCGACGGTGGCGGTGCACAGCACGCGGGTGTGGCCGCACTGAATCAGGCACGAGCCTTCGGCGTTACGGCTAACGCCCGCTTCGATTTTAGTCGGACGTAGCTGATGAGCCTCGCGGCCAAATGAACGCATATATTTCCCCTGTTGCTGGCTTGTAATTTAGCCTATGGTTAGTCAATGTTGTTAGACATTGCAATCCAAAGCTTGAAATTCTATGTTTGTTGCACTTAATAACAGGTGTATATTTTAAAAAATCAGGAGTGTTACATGGTCAACCCATCCGCTGAAGAACCATCTGGCGAGCCACAAGAAGCCCCGTTTGAGCTGGATATGAATGACGCGGATGATGTGCTGGCGGGCGCGATTCACCCGACCGACCACCCCTATGAGACCGAAATTTCGCAGCTTAAAGAGCAGCTGATGCGGGCGCTGGCCGAGACTGAAAATGTGCGCAAACGTGCCGCGCGCGACGTGGAGGAAACCAACAAATATGCGGTATCTGGTTTTGCACGCCAGTTAGTGTCGGTGATTGAAAATCTGCAACGCGCCCATAGCAGCATACCGCCAGAATTAATGGCGACCAATGAACAGGTGAAAACCTTGGCGCAAGGCGTGGAAATGACGATGGCTGAGCTGCTCGCCGTGTTTGCGCGCAACGGCATCAAGCGGATTCAGCCTGAGCTTGGGGAAAAATTTGACCATAATCTGCATCAGGCGATGGCGCAGATTGAAGATGCCACAGCGCAACCTGGCACCGTATTGCAGGTGTTTCAGGCGGGCTATGTGATTCATGATCGCCTGCTGCAACCAGCGTTAGTCAATGTGGCCAAACGCGCTGAGCTTGCAGCGGCACAACTCGATACCAACGCCTAATGCGGCGCATTTCGTTCAAGCCCGATATCCCCTTCAGCCGCGAAGATGCCAATCGCTATTTGCCGTGGGTGATCGGGTTGATGGTGTGTTTAGCGGGGTTGTTTTTGGCCGCATCGCTGAGCATTCATTATTCGTCGCAAGCCGCAGGGCGCTTGAATGTGAATAGCTTTCAGATTTATGTGCCTTATGATCACCCTGAAAAAATAAAGCTGGTGCAAAAAGTGCGCGATGTATTGCTTGCCAACCCGATGATCGACCGCGTGCAGCAATTGCGCGCAGCAGATCTTGGGCAGTTGGTCGCACCATGGACGGGTTCAACCAGCATCACCCAAGAACTTCCACTGCCCGAAGTGTTGGAGGCGAGCTTAAGCAATCAGGCGGATCGCATCAAGGAAGTATCCGCTATTAAATCGCAAATCCAATCGATTGATAGTCAGATTGAAGTGGAAACCTATCAGCAATGGGTGGATCAACTGATGCAATTTGCGGGAATGTTGCGTTTGCTTGCGATTATATTAGCATTGTTGGTGATTGCAGGGCTGGTTGCGATTGTGGTGATTACCTCGCGCACCAGTTTGCGGCTGCATTTTAAAACCGTGAAATTACTGCACCATGTGGGCGCACAAAATGATTATATTGTTCGCCAATTCGTGACCAACGGTGCGTGGATGACTCTGCGCGGTGCAGTGCCAGGCGCGGGCGTTGCCGCCATTTTATACACATTGATGGCCTATGCGAGCGACGTGTTGGCATCGCCCTTGTTGCCCGATATCGGCATCACGTCAGTTCATGTGGTGCTGTTTGTGGCACTGCCATTTTTAACGGCGTGTGTGGCATATTTTTCGATTCGGATGACGGTTCAATCCATGATCGAGCACATGCATTGATGACGACCTACTACATACTCACCACGTGTCATTCTTGCTTCAAAATCTGTCACCCCGTGCTTGTCACGGGGTCTGGTTCTTTTTTTGCACGCCTAACCAGACCCCGTCATGAAGACGGGGTGACGAACGTTGAGAATGTTTAAGTGAAGCGGATATATCGATGACATTACCGAGGCTCATACTTCTCGACCGCGATGGGGTCATTAATATCGACCGCCCCGATAGTGTCAAATCAGTCGATGAATGTGTGATGATTGCGGGTTCTGCTGCAGCTATTGCGCTCTTGAATCAAGCGGGAATAAAAGTGTGTGTTATCACCAATCAATCGGTGGTGGGGCGGGCAATTATAAGCGCGTCTCAGCTCGATGCAATTCATCATCATTTAAAGCAAGAGCTGGCCAAAGCAGGAGCGCATCTGGATGAAATACTGGCCTGTTTTGATACGCCAGATTATCCCACTCATCGGCGCAAACCGAATGCGGGAATGCTAGAGGAAGCGATGCAGATGTTTGATGTGTTGCCATCTGAAACACTGATGATTGGCGATGCCGTGACCGATCTGCAAGCTGCGGCCAGCGCGGGTTGTGTGCGGGCATTAGTGCGAACGGGCAAAGGTGCCATCACCCAGCACAATGCGTTGCTAAAAACGCTCGAACCCGTTGCGCTATTCGATGATTTGGCGCACGCAGTCGATCATTACTTGCAAAGCGCGGCCACTTCACGATAATCGCCCCATGCGATATCTGGTGTGGACAGTCATAGCGATTGTGGTGTTTTGGGTGGCTGCCTTTGTGCATTTTGTGGCCATTATTCCTTATAATCCTGTTGGCGATTCGGTAAGCACCCAAGCCGTGGTGGTGTTAACGGGAGGAAGCTTGCGAATTGCCTATGGTTTTGAATTGCTCGAAAAGAAAAAAGCTAAAAAAATGTTTATCAGCGGTGTTGATAAAGAATCGGATATGGCGGCACTGCTCGACGAAAATCAGGCCTCTGATATAATCCGCATGATGGCCAAATCGGGCGATACAATCGCGCTGGGCTATGAAGCCGATAGCACGCGTGGAAATGCTGACGAAACCGCTCGCTGGATGAAAGAAAATAACCTCAAAAGCATGCGGCTGGTTACGGCTAACTATCATTTGCCGCGAAGCTTAATCGAGTTTCGCCGCACTATGCCGGGTGCCATCATCATCCCCGATCCGGTGTTCCCCACAGACTTTCAGCTTGATCGCTGGTGGGATGATGCGGTGAGTCGTCATCTGATGTTAAGCGAGTTTCATAAATATCTGGCAGCGTGGCTTTTTGGCGCGCTGAATCTATGATGCAGTGGTGCAGGTCAGCTTGTTTTAATGCGAGCTTCGCGCTGTGGACGATTGGGTTTGGTGTGCTGTGCGCACCCGCCATTATCTCATCTCACGCCACCCATAAGGTTGCCAACGTCTGGGTCGATACTACGCTTTGGTTATTACGAATGTGCTGCCATGTACGAGTTGACATTCGCGGGATGCAATATCTGAAAAACATGCCTCTGATTGCTGTATCCAAACATCAATCCACGCTCGATACGCTGGTGCTGTGGCGGCAGCTTGATGGTCCTGCGTTTATTTTAAAACGCGAACTCTTATGGATCCCGATCTTTGGATGGTATCTGTGGCGCACGCGCCCGATCGCGATCAATCGTGGGTGCCGCGCAACCGCACTCGCAGCGATTGCCAGCCAAGGAGCTCAGCGCATTGCGCAAGGCCGCAACATTATTATTTTCCCTGAAGGCACGCGCACCAAACCTGGTGCAAATACCCTCTATAAAATGGGTGGCTTGCAGCAGCTTTATGCAACGCTGAAGGTGGATGTGGTGCCGATTGCGTTAAATTGTGGGTTATTCTGGGGCAAGCGATCATTTGTGAAACATTCAGGAA
>JAKFUW010000118.1 GCA_021732545.1 Alphaproteobacteria bacterium
TATGTCTTATTCTTCTTCCATCGATTTTGAAGCGCTCGACCAATTTGCCACGTCCGTTGCGGCCATGGCCACGCTCGAGGCCACGCCGCTGGCGGTGCTCGAAAACGTCCTGAGCACCATTGCCGAAAATCTCAACGCCTCCCAACATTGCACGCGCTTTTCATCTGAAAGTTTGCTCCGCGAAAAAGCAGGACGCTATGGCTATGATGATGTCAGCCTGTTTCGTCGCCACATCATCAAGCTGATCGGTGAACGCATGCTTGATCTTCAAATCAGCCAGCTTTCGGCTGCGCAGCGTCGGCTTCGTATGGCAGGATAACACCTGCCGTCATTGCGAGCCAAATCACTGATTTGGCGTGGCAATCCAGGAACGATGTGGATTGCTTCGTCCTGCTTCACTGTCGTTCGCAGTTCCTCGCAAAGACGACATCGGGCCAGATTTAAGCGTTTCTTATTGTTTCAAAATCCGCTATAATCAGTGCATGTTTTTACCCGGCAATATTACACTTGAACCTGGCGACAGTGGCGACTATGTCACCGAGCTGCAGCGGCGTTTAGCGGCGCGCGACTTGCTTGCTGAAGGTGCCGTCAATGGCGTCTATGACGGCATCACCACCAACGCGGTTAAAGGCTTTCAGTCCTTGCATGGCCTGACCATCGACGGCATCGCAGGCCCCGACACCATCCGCAGGCTCAATACCTTTGGCGCTTCTACCAAATCGGACGAAGGCGGGGGCGCCGCCGATGATAGCGCCACGCAAGACGATGAAAAAGCCAAATGGCAGACCGAGCAAGACCGCCAATTCATGATCGCGCAGCAACTCACTGCGGCCTACAATCAAACCAATGAGGCGATCATTGATCCACTCAATGCGCGAGGTGCTGCCACTGTCGATGAGCTTCGCACCCAAAGCAAAGACGGCATGAATGCAGGGCGCGAGCAAATCGCTTTGCAACAACAAGAAGCCATTGTCAATGCCGCGATCCAACGCGATACAGTCCTTACCATGCGCGATGTGCAAAATGATTTAGCGGCCACGCGCGGGCAAGATCAATTAAAGTTTTCGCGCGATGGTGTGGAAGCCAAAACACCGATGGATGTGCTCAAAGAAGACCCTAACAAAACACCCGAAACAGGCAAAGAGCTCGAAGGTAAAGACGGCAAAAAAACAGGGCAAGACATCACCCGCGACCCCAAAGGTCAGGGATTATCGCCCGATCAAAACCCCGCGCTCACTCCCGAACAACTGCGCGCACAAGCGCAAAATCAAGGCCAAACCCAAACTCAAACCCAGGCGCAAGGCCAATCTCAGGGGCTTTCTTATTTACAACCCCAAGCACAAAATATGCGCGACATCCGCATCAACCCCAATCAACCACAAGGGCAAGACCCGCGCCTTGCCGCGCAGATCCAACGCACCGAAGGCGAGCTCGATGCGCCATCAAAAACAATATCGCAATCCGAAGGCCAACATCTCCATAATCGTGGCGTGCGCGTGGTAGGTTCTGTGCCGCCCGCACAAATGGGGCAGCTTGCGCCCACACAAAGCCCGAGCATCGCGCCACAACGCGGTGGTGTTGGGATGGGTTAAGGTAGTCGCCAGTCTTCAGTAGTCAGTTTATGTTAGTGAAGGCCGTGCTGGTAACTGGTGACTGAAGACTGACTACTTCAACACCAGCGTCGGCCACGCATCAATATCAATCCGGCTTGTGAGGTGCAGCCCAAGGGCTGCATGCGCGGCCAGCACATCGGCTGCTTGCCAATCGAGCAATCCGGCCAAAATCACTGTGCCGCCATCAGCCAGATGGCGCTTTAAATCGGCAGCCATTTCAACCAAGGGTGCCGCTAAAATATTCGCCATAATCAGATCATATTTTCCTGTAACTTGCTCCACATGATAGCCATCACCCGCCACCGCATGCACTAAATCCGCCACGCCGTTGCGCTCAAAATTCGCATTCGCCACATTCACCGATGTCTCGTCAATATCCACACCCAGCACCTTCACTGGCAAGCATTTTGCGGCTGCAATCGCGAGGATGCCTGAACCGCATCCCATATCGAGTGGGCGCGAAAAACTTTGCGTGTTCGCAAGTTCGCTGATCGCGCGCAAACAGCCCGTGGTGGTCTGATGTTCGCCCGTGCCAAAGGCCGCACCCGCATCCATCAAAATCGGCGTGCTGCCTGCGGGTGGTGCGTCGGTGATGTGCGAACCATGGACATAAAACCGACCCGCATGAATCGGTTTAAAACTCGCCTGAACCAGGCTCACCCAGTCTTTTTGCTCAACAGGCACCAGCGCAAATTGTGTTTCTGCAACCTGCAATTGCGAACGCAGCGCCAGCCATTGTTGCATCACCGCATTGCGGTCATCGCCCGAAAGTAACATCGCAAAACGCCAGTGAGGCGAATCTTCCGACGTTTCAAATGTGGTGGTGGAAAGCGCCCAAATATCGAGCGCCACATCAAGCAGTGGCAATTCATCCTGATGCACAATGCATGAAAATTCCCACAGCTCACTCGCCTGAAAAAATGGATTCTCGTGCCAGATTGCTTTCATTTTATTAGCTCCATCCATTCATGTTCTGTGACAATCTTCACACCCAGTTCGCGGGCTTTTTTCAGCTTCGATCCGGCGTCAGCACCCGCTATCACATAATCGGTTTTCGCTGAAACGGAGCCTGCCACTTTGGCACCCAACCGCTCGGCCTGAGCTTTCGCTTCCGCGCGGGTGATGGCAAGCAACGTGCCAGTAAATACCACGGTTAATCCTGCAATCACAGAATCATTTTGAATTATCTGCGGTGCAGCAATGTTTAAATGCGGCAGCAATGCATCGAGCACTTTTTGGTTTGCACTTTGCGCAAAAAAATCGATTAACGTGTGCGCCATCACCGCACCGATTCCATCGATATGCAATAACTCCTCACCCGCCTGTTGCAGTGCAGCAAAACTACCATAATGGCGCGCCAAAAGTTTTGCCGTTTCCTGCCCCACATGGCGAATGCCGAGTGCATAAATTAGCCGCGCGAGTGTGATGTTTTTGGCGCGTTGGATTGCCGCAAACAGATTATTCGCCGATTGTTCGCCCCAGCCTTTTTTAAGTTTTAATCGCTGCAAACTTTCTTTGTCGCGTGCTTCTAAAGTAAAAATATCGGCGGGTGTTTTGATCATTCCTTCGCTATAAAACACCTCGATTTGCTTGGCTCCCAAGCCATCAATATCAAACGCATCGCGCGATACAAAATGCTTGAGTCGCTCCACGGCTTGCGCGCTACACACCAACCCTCCCGTGCAGCGGTGCACCGCCTCGCCCTCTTCGCGCACAGCTAGGCTGCCGCACACCGGGCAGGTGTTCGGGAACACATAAGGCGCAGCATGTTCGGCGCGATGTTCGGTGATTACTTTCACAATTTGCGGGATCACATCGCCCGCGCGCTGCACCACTACGCGGTCGCCTACGCGCACATCTTTGCGCACAATTTCATCTTCGTTGTGCAGCGTGGCATTGCTCACCATCACCCCGCCCACATTCACAGGTGCCAGCCTTGCAACAGGTGTGAGTGCGCCGGTGCGCCCGACTTGAATCTCAATCGCTTCCAGCATTGTGGTTGCTTGTTCAGCCGCAAATTTATGCGCGATCGCCCAGCGTGGCGCGCGCGCGACTTGCCCTAAACGCTCCTGCCAATCGAGGCGGTTGACCTTATACACGATGCCGTCAATGTCGTAGACAAGCGCATCGCGGTTGAGTTCTACATTTTTATAATATGCCCATAATGTGTTGTCATCGCGAGCGACAACGTCGCGTGGCGATCCATGGATTGCTTTGTCGCTTCGCTCCTCGCAATGACGAATCACGATAGTCCGTTCATTCGTCACAAAACCCAATTGCGCCAAGCACTGCACGCAATCATATTGCGTCTGTCCAAGCGGTGCACTCATTTGTCCCCAGCCATAGACAAAATAACGCAATGGGCGAGCAGCGGTGATGCTGGCATCGAGCTGTCGCAAGCTACCTGCCGCGGCGTTGCGCGGGTTGGCAAACAGTTTTTTACCTGCCGCATTTTGTGCGTCATTGAGTGCAGCAAAATCCGTTTTATCCATATAGACTTCGCCGCGCACTTCGAGGATGTCGGGGAATTCACCCCCCCTCCTAACCTCCCCCCCTAAAGGTGGGGAGGAACTCAAAGACGTCGGAAATTGCTGCAC
>JAKFUW010000261.1 GCA_021732545.1 Alphaproteobacteria bacterium
GGCCCATGAAAGCATGACGCTGGAGGATTTAAGCCATGAATTTGGCGTGTCGCGCGAGCGTATCCGCCAAATCGAAGCCCGCGCACTGGAAAAGCTCACCGCTTACGTCGCACAAAATGCCGCGCCTGCACTGCTTGAGCATAAGGCGGCTTAAACAGTTTTTGTCACCGCCTGAATCATATTTAAATCAAGTTAGGGTTGCCATTTTTGCTATTTAAGGAATAAATGTTGGATTTTAGATCAGAAGCAAATAGCGCATTAAATAATGCAAAAGCAGAACTTGAAGCAAACGACAATAAGAAGCTCAAATATGCCGCTTTAGAATTGAGAATTGCGATTGAAGCCTTAGCTTACGACAAAGCAAAAACCCTTGCAGACGAATTACCAATTAAGGAATACGAAACATGGCAGCCTCGTAAACTTATGTTAATTCTGCTAGAAATAGACCCCAATATAAACAAAATATCTAGTGTCAGTTTTGGAGAAGAAAAGGAGTTTGGTGTCCCGCCAGACGATAAAGATATGCACTTTTTGGGAACGGAACAGCCCATTACTTTTGAAGACATCAAAAAACACTACGATGCATTAGGCTCTTTCTTGCATATGCCTACATTGGGTCAATTACAGAAAGAAAGTGTGCCTAATTACTGCAAACTTAAAGAAAGATGTAATTTAGTTATTGGCATTTTAGAAAAAATATTAAGCTCTCCTGTGTTTAATCTCAACATTGATTGTTCTTCAAGTGTATCTTGCGGTAATTGTAATGCGACTATAAGGAGGCGACTCCCTATCGGTTTAGAGAAAGTAGAAGCTCACTGTTTAGAATGCGAAGCAACATATTTGGTAAGTTACACAGGGCAAGAGAGTGCCGTAGATTGGGCACCATTAGGAAAATATGTATCCTGCCCAAATCAAGAAGCTAATTGCAAAGAAAAATATTTTCTATTCAAGAACGAGATCAAAACAGGGGTGCAATGGAAATGTAAGGGCTGTGGATGTGATGTGTATATAGGGTTTGGTACATTCTTAAAAAATAAGGCTTAAATTTACACGATCCATAATTTATCCATCGTCATCGCCTGAATCGCCTATGCGATTCTAAGGCGATCCAGATATCTAAAACCTTCATTCCGGCCTACGTATTGCGAACCTAAACTGGATTCCCCTATAATTTTGCTTTGCAAAATTCGGGGAATGACGGGCGCGGGGTATTTACGCGCCTGCCGCCAGATAATCCCCACCACCCATCGGAATCGCTTTCAGGCAACGGGCGATGAGAATTTCGCGTTTTTTCTGCGAGATGAGTCCCAGCACATGGGCTTTCATCTGGCCAATAAAATCCTGACCACATAAGCGCAATTGCAACGCTTTGCACATCAAGGCATAGGCGCTGCTTTGTTTGAGGTGAAGCTGGCGCTGCTGCACCTGAATCAGTGCATGTTGCAAATCTTCGCATTGCTGCTCTAATTTTTCGATTTGTTGTTCGGCCGAGACCAAATCAGAGGTCGGCGCAGACCACTGTAAGCGCACGAGTTCCGCCATATTTGCCTGTGCATAAGCATCGTTGATCGCTTGCATCCACTCGCCATTATTGTGCGATGACACATCGGGGTGATGGCTTTTGACCAATTCACGATACAGTGCCTTTAATTCATTTTTAGCAGGATTTTGCGGTGATTTGATTGGTTTTATCATTATATCACTTGATCTGGGTGGAAAAAAGCCTTGGATATGCCCTAAATCTTGCTCCAACCGTGCCAATTCTTCAAATAATGCCCCCACTTTCGCATAATATTGGTCTAAAAAAGCCTCAAGCTCCGTTTCTAGCGCCGCCAAAGCCTCCGATTCACGGTCCAGCGCGCTCATGGTGCGGATGGTGCGCGTTTCTAAAGCAATCAGATGATGCAGCGGCGGAATGTGGGTGGCGGCAGATGCAGCGATCATGTTTTAAAACACCATAGATTGTGTAACTGATGTCACGATAAACAAGATATAGTGTTTTGCAAGTATTTTATGCCGCGATGGCTGTATCACCGTTCATTCGGGGGCGGTAGGATAGCGCTTCGGCCACATGATGGGTGGCGACATCGTCTGCGCCTTCAAGGTCAGCGATGGTACGCGCCAAGCGCAACACGCGGGTGAGTGCGCGCATCGAGAGTTTAAGTTGCCGCGTAGCCTGTTCTAGCAAGGCGCGGCCTTCAGGCATAGCTGGCATGGCAATTTGTTGCAACAGGTCTGAACCTGCCTGCGCGTTGGTTAGGATGCTCAAACCCATGCCCTGATAGCGCGCTTGCTGAATGACACGCGCTGCGGCCACCCGAGCCGCTACTTGCGCGCTTGGTTCGCCCGCTTTGCGGCCTAACATATCGAGCGTGTCGAGCGCGGGCATATCAAGGTGCATATCAATGCGATCAAGCAGGGGACCAGACAATTTGGATTGATAATCCGCGCCACAACGCGGCGCTTTACCGCACGACCGGCTCGCATCATCGAGATATCCACAGCGGCACGGGTTCATCGCGGCAATCAGTTGCACATTCGATGGATAGGTAACATGCGCCTGCGCGCGCGCCACGCTGATAAACCCCGATTCCAACGGTTGGCGCAGCGATTCAAGCACGGCACGCGGAAATTCGGGCAGTTCATCGAGAAACAGCACCCCATGATGCGCGAGCGAAATCTCACCCGGAAGCGCACGCCGCCCGCCACCCACCATCGCCGCCATCGAGGATGAATGATGCGGTTGGCGAAACGGGCGTTGCGAGCTTAGCACGCCATCTTTCAGCTCACCCGCCACGCTTGCGATCGTGCTGGATTCCAATATCTCAGGCGCGCTCATTGGCGGCAAAATGCCAGGCAAGCACGCTGCCAACATCGATTTTCCGGCACCAGGAGGCCCTATCATTAATAGATTATGTCCCCCCGCAGCCGCCACCTCTAATGCGCGTTTGGCCGATTCCTGACCCTTGACCTCGCCTAAATCCGGCCCTGTGGTGACTCGCGCTGGAATTTTGATTTCAGGCGGCGACAGCACTTGCAAGCCTTTGAAATGATTAATGAGTGACAGCAATGATTCGGGAGCGAGTATATCCGCACCTGCCCATGCCGCCTCCGACCCACAAGCTTTGGGGCACACCAGCCCTTTATTCGCAGCCAGTGCGCCCATCGCAGCAGGAAGCACACCATTGATCGGCATAATCCGCCCATCGAGCGAGAGTTCGCCCAGCGCCCAATAGCGCGCCACTTCGCTGGCAGGAAGCACGCGCATTTCCAGCAGCAGCGCCATCGCAATCGGCAGGTCATAATGGCTGCCCTCTTTGATGAGGTCTGCCGGCGCAAGGTTCACCACGATTTTCTTAGCAGGCAGCGGCAACCCCAGTGCCGACAGCGCCGCACGCACCCGCTCGCGCGATTCGGCCACCGCCTTATCGCCTAAACCGACTACAGTAAATGCAGGCAACCCCGAAGACAGATGCACCTGCACCTCAACCTCAACCACCTCAATGCCTGAGAAAGCGACCGTGCTAATATGTGACACCATGAAGAAAACTCCTGCTGCCCGTTAAATTAGTGCCAATTGGGGCATTATGAAACTCTTTTCTAACCTTTTGTTAGCGTTAATTTAACTAAATCAAGGCACAATCCAAATCACTACCATAAGAAAAGACGAAAAACGCTATGAACGCACAGATGAGAAATGCCACACGGCCGCCCAAGGTCAAGACGCTGATCGCTTTCAGCTCCTTGATCATGCTGCTATTTTGCGTGTTTGTGGTCTATCAGGCGTCCAAAGCCTATGAAGGCTCGATTGATAATGGCAGGGTCAATGCCGAGCGCCTGACCAATATTTTAGCCGACGAAATAGAACTGACCTTTTTAGCCGTCGATTTAACGCTGCGCCGCGTGGTGGAACGCGATTATTTCAATCGGTTGTTCGGCAGCAACCTTAACGAAGATCTTGAACATAATCTGCGCTTGTGGGTGGATGAAACGCCACAGATTGCAGCTATTTTAATGGTCAATGATACAGGTGACATCACCATTGCCGCCTTCAAACGTGGCTATCAAAACAACATCGATCTGACCGAGTCCTTCAAAAACCATGCGATTTTTAAATCACTATCGGCCGATGATTCCTAAGGATTTGGCGTCACGCGCTTGGCACGTAACGATAGCCATTTATTATTATTAGGAAGGCGC
>JAKFUW010000023.1 GCA_021732545.1 Alphaproteobacteria bacterium
GTCAGTGAATTTGCCAGACATACATTGCTTTATGATTCCTGCCTAATTTCGTTTAGCTCAGATGCAAATGTTTTATGATCTAAGTCATCTATTTTAAATGCCTGATTAATAAGCATCAAATCTTCGTCAGAGATATATCCTATTTCCCCTCGAATCTTGTTTGCCACCGTGGCAGGGGAAACCTCTAGAATCTCTGACATTTTTAGTACACTACACTTGTGATCATTCATCAAGCGCTGAACCCTAGCACCTCGAAAGATTCTTTCATCTGCAGTATATTTTTTAGTCATATGACATCATATCATCATGATATAACAATTTTGTGACAATGATCTAATTGAGCCAACGCATTAAAACACAACAAAGACAAAATGTAATCTGTTTCCCTCACACACTACACCATCGTCATCGCGAAGCCTTGCAAAGGTCGTGGCAATCCAATCATTATCCACCGGATTGCCACGCCACTTCGTGACTCGCAATGACGAAAACAGAAAGCCGCGTTCAATCATTGGTTAGAAATACGTCGAAAATAAAGGCAGGTGAGAACTGTTTCTTTTACTGTTGATAATTTCGCTAGGCTGACGGCGAAAATGCTGAGTGGTGAGAACCGCAGCGCAGCGTACATTTAGTACGTGAGCAGCGGAAGCGCAAACACTCAGCATTTGCAGCACAGCCTAGTAGAAATTTACACTGCAAGTTTCAGTAATTTAATCGCCTCGGAATTCACCACTTCGCCGCCCACGCGTTTGGTGGTGTAAAACTTCACATAAGGCTTATCGGTGAACGGATCGCGCAGGGTACGAATGCCCACGCGGTCCACAATCAAATAAGCGCGTTTGAAGTCACCCACCGCCACACTCAACGAGCTAGCAGCAGCGGCTGGCATATCGGCAGCGGCTTTCACCGGCACGCCCATCAGCGTATCGGGGGTGCCCAGCGCAAGGCCGGGCTGCCACAGATATTGGTTGGTGGTGGCTTCTTTGAGCAAGCGCACGGCTTGCACCACCGAGCGATTCATCAGGAAGGTCGCGTTTTTGGCATATTCGTCTTTCAACGCATAATACAACTTCACCAGACTATCGGCTGTCACCACGGCGCTCGTGCCCGAATTGATTTGCTCGATCTCGCCAAAGTTAGTGCCTGCCGTATAGGTCAGGATGCCTTTGGGTTTGCCCGAGCCATCGCCGCTGATGAATGACGTTGCCTCAAGCGCTGCAAATTTCTCTGCCACTTTTTGTGCTAGCCACGCTTCAATATCCACGCTCGCATCATCAATCAGTTTTTGCGTTGCTTTCGGGATCGCATACATCTCGTGAGTGGCAATATTATTTTTGCCAATCTGATGCGTGGTGGTATCCGAACGCGTGGCCGTTTCCGCCACCCACGCTGCACCTGGCAACTGCGTGTCTTCAATCACATCGAGCGATTCCGATGAAATCACCTGCACACTTGCCAGTTCACGCATCGGCGAAATTTCGTTGATGATGCTCACCACCGTTTCCGACATTTCAGGCGTAATCAAATACCCGCCATCCGCTGCAGTGCCCACGCTGAGTGCTTTGGTTTGCACCGCTTCGAGCCCTGCATCCATGCCTTTGCGCAAATAGGTGATAAACGCCGATTTATACTCACCCACCATCTCACCTTTATAGGGCGATCCGGCAAGCTCCACACCGGGGCGTGCATTCGCGGTTTCCATCCGATCAAGCCGCGATTTTTGCAGATTAATCGTCTGGTTAATTTTGTTCAAATGCTCCAGATATAAAGGGTCAGCTGATCCTTTTTTTTCCAGATCGTGCAGGCGCGCATCGTTCACCTGCTTAAATTGTTCCCATGCATTGCCAATCGAATGCATGCGTTCGGTCATTTCTTGAATGGTCATAAAGTGTCCTCATTGGTTGGAAGGTTAGAAAAGTGGAAATTGGAATAAAAATAATGGGTGCAGCGCACAGATGTCAGATGAACGTTTGTTCACGGCTAATTAAAAGCCTATCAATTCACTTGAAATATTAAATTTTTGATCATCACAACCAGTTGTTAACATCATGGTAATGAACCATAACCATAATTCAGGTTATTCACATGGCAGCGCCAGTATCAAAATTTACCTTGCCTTAATAAATGGCTCGTGGTTATGTCTGAATAGTTAACAATAATTAATAAATAAATCGCTCGGTTGTCGTTATGGTTAATCATTTAAATAACTTTGGAGTTGCAACATGAGCAAAATTAGACTCTATATAAATCCAACAAGCGATGACCAAACAAGCCAAGCGTTCCATTCGGAAGGTGCGGCATCAAAAAAATGGCTGGCAAACATGACCCAAGCGAATATTCTTTCGCACGCTGTGCATGACTCCTTTGCACCCGATCTTTCCAACACGCGCGAAAGAGCATGGTTCCTCATTAACCGCGCCTATCAGAACATCTATGGCATGGCCATCCCATCCGATCCCATCTATCAGCAAACGATCTTCAACGCGGCCTATCCGGTGATGACCGATCGCCGCGCGCGCACCATGAATGAAAAATTATTGCTGCGCACCTTTGAAGATATCATCCGCATATCCGATGAACATCACCGCGAATCGCAAAAACATTTAGCCAAGGCCAGTAACTCGCTTTATCTGCGCGAGACCGCGCTCGATAAAGCAGTCGAACATCAAAAATATTTGGCTGCACTCGAAGAACTGATGCCCACGAGCCAAGTATCAGGTAACAACCAGCTTTCTGGCCGTATCCATCGCCCGGGCGGTATCCTGCATGCCGAGGTGGTTCAAATTGCGTGCCAGCAACTCGCCAACGCGATGGACAACAAAGCGTCGTAACAATTCTTGTCACCCCGCACATGTTGCGGGGTCTACAACCGCTGGATGGGAATCTTAAGCATGAGCAACACAACACACAATGGAACAAGTTCAACTGGATCGGTTACCACATTAAATAATCGCCCGTTACTCGAAGGTAGCGGCGTTACCCACGCTATGCTAGTAAATCTGAACGAGTATTGGCGAGGCAGTGAAACCCCTTTAACGCCTTCTGAGATTGTAAAAGGGTTCTGGAGTACTGTTGCAGCTGGTCTCAAGGCAGACCCAAACTCCGTTAGCCCAGGATATACAAAAAATGGTCAAGCAGTTGACGAAAAAACAATAAGAAGTCTTGTTGAAAACCATCCTTTTGCAAGCAACATAGCGATTGAACTTGCAATCGAAGTCTATCACGGCTCCGGCGAAGGCCAAGACAAGAATGTACTTGGCATTGCCACAAAGGCAGCCGAACTTGCAAAAGCATTGAAACTGGAAGCTAAAGAGCCCGACCTTATCTGCGCGCAACCTGCTACAGTTGTTGGTTTTGCTGGCGCACGTGAACGTCTAAAGAGCCAATCACTAAAAGAAAAATCCTAAATCAGCGCCCTCATCATCTTATCCGTCCCAGATACCCTCACCGTCATTGCGAGCCATTGCGTAGCAGTGGCGCGGCAATCCATCTGTCCATAACAAAATCTCTACGGCCTTAAAAGGCTTCGCGATGACGAGCGCTTAAATCAACGCCCTCATCATCTTCTCCATCGCACGCGCTGCGGCGATAAGTTCGTGTCTTCCTGCCTTCGTGTCTTCGTAACTTCCTACCTTCGTGCCTTCGCATGCTTGCCCCTTCACCACCGTCACGCGGCTTACATCGTTGGCGGGAAACGTCACCAGACTCACCTCCCACAGCTCCACTTGCCGCAATTCGCGCACACCCAAATCGGGGTTCATGCGATATTTCACCGGTGTGTAACCGATGGAGAGTCCATTCACCGCGCCACTTTTTAGCAGCGCGTAAGCTTCACGTGCACGCGCCACTTCCAACAATAAACGCCCCTCCACATACAGCCCGCGCTCATCTTCAAACATCACGTCAAACACGCCGATCGGTTCGGCTTGATTATGCTGCCACAGCAATTTTATCTCGCTCACACGCTTTGCAATGCTGTCACGAAACGCACCACGCAGCACCACATCGCGCTGATTATCCACCACGTCAAACACGCTGGCATAGCCTGCAAATTTTCCGTTTTCATCGAGTGATTTAATCTGTAACCGCGCATCTAGCGTGCGGCTGGTTTTTCCAGCGCGCGCAATCTTTTGTTCGTAATGTTTCATGATTTTTGCCTTTCATTTTCCGTCATCCTGCGTAACCCAACACCCTCAC
>JAKFUW010000145.1 GCA_021732545.1 Alphaproteobacteria bacterium
CCCTAACCCTCCCCCTTAAAAGGGGGAGGGAAAAGACGGCGCAGCCGTCGCGGGTGGGGGTTCAAAGCGAGGATAAATTATGGTCTTAGTTCTGGGCATTGAATCGAGTTGCGATGAAACGGCGGTGGCGCTGGTGGATGATGCGCGGCGAATTCATGTGAATCTCATTCGCTCGCAGCACGCGGCGCACGCGCCCTATGGCGGAGTGGTGCCCGAAATTGCGGCGCGCGCGCACATCGAAGTATTGCAACCGATGATCGCGCAAGCGTTGGATGAGGGCGGTGTTACGATGCAAGAGGTGGATGCGATTGCGGTGACCGCAGGGCCAGGCTTGATTGGCGGGGTGATTGTGGGCCTGATGACCGCCAAAACACTGGCGTCTATTCACCAAAAACCATTGCTTGCCGTGAATCATCTGGAAGGCCACGCGCTGAGTGCGCGCTTAAGTGATGATGTGCAATTTCCGTTTTTGCTGTTGCTGGTTTCGGGCGGGCATTGCTTTTTTGCGCGCGTGCATGATGTGGGCCATTATGAAATCATCGGCGGCACGCTCGATGATGCACTCGGCGAGGCGTTCGACAAATGCGCAAAGATGATGGGATTGGGATATCCCGGAGGACCAGCACTCGAAAAATTCGCCAAAAGTGGCAACCCCAAAGCGTTTGATTTACCACGACCCATGGTGGGAACGCCAGGGTGTGATATGTCATTTTCGGGGCTAAAAACGGCAGTACGCTATGCGCTGCGCGATCTATCTTCGTCTTTGCGAGGCGATGCCGAAGCAATCCATGGATTGCTGCGCTCGGATAATACCCTCGCTCGCAATGACGTAAGCGACATGGCCGCATCGTTCCAGTTAGCGGTATGCGATATTGTTCAAGAACGTACGCGCGCGGCGTTTAAGATGTGCTCTTTTTCCCCTCCCCTTATAGGGGAGGGTGACACGCAGTGTCGGGTGGGGTTAGCCTCATACGATAACGCTGGTGGTCACCCCCACCTAACCTCCCCCAAAGGGGGAGGAATCAAAAGAGGTGTTCCCAAAGGGGGAGGAGTTTTTGTTCCAACCGCGCTGGTTATTGCCGGAGGAGTAGCTGCCAATAAAGCGATTTATGCCGCGCTGGAATCGGTAGCGCAGGCACATGGAGTGCCGCTGATTGCGCCACCGGCTATTTTATGCACCGACAATGCCGCGATGATAGCATGGGCGGGGCTTGAGCGCTTTCAAAGAGGTGAGCGCTCACCGCTCGATGTGGAGCCTCGTGCCAGATGGTCCTTATCATCGGTGCCATTATCAATCGCTTCAAACCCTTGAGCGTTAAAAAAAGCCTGGGCGGGCGCGGAGGTAAGATAAGCAATAAAGGCGCGGGCGGGGTCCATCTGTTCGCCAGCCACCACCACTGCTTGATAGGCGATGGGGCTGTGTGAGCTTTCGGGAAAGACGCCCAGTGTTTTAAGCTGTGAGTTGCGCGCGGCATCGGTTCGCAGCACAATGCCATAGCCACCTTTTTTAGCGATGGCGTCTTGCATTTCAACGGGCGATTGAATGAACATGAAATAAGGCTCCAATTCGCCCGCAATCTCAAAATTACTCAGTGCCTCCACCCCATAAATCCCTGAAATCTGATAATCGGGATGGCCTAAAATAAATGAAAATCCAGGGTCAATTCGCTCTAAAATACTTGCTAGCGGCAGCCTTGGAATCATGATGAGATCGAGTTTATTGGTTGCATAAGTCACCAGCGCCAGACGGTTTTTGGTAATCGGGGTTTGTGAACGCACATCAACTAAGCCTCGGTTTTTAAGGCTTCGCAGCGTGCTGGCGCGCGAGGTGATCAATACATTGGCATCTAACCCCTCTTCAATGGTTTCAATTTGTTTTTGGGTGTTGGCGAACGAGGTGCTGACCGATACATTATATGTGCGCGAATAATCGCGGGCAATCAGAGTGAGTGGGATGGTCAGGCTAGGGTCAGCCAACACATGAATTTGCGTGAGCTCTTCGCGTTTGGCGCGGGCATTAAGCGGCATCAGCAACACAAGGCTTGCGACTATCATCCACTTGGTGCTTGCAAATTTAGCCATAAAAGATAACTATTTGTTAATAAAAGTTTATAAAACCGTCATTGCGAGCATCTGTAAAGATGCGCGGCAATCCATGGATTGCTTCGTCGCCCGCTTTCGCTAACGCGACAGCGCGGCTCCTCGCAAAGACGACCAAAGGTGTGACGACGACATGTTCAACGAATCTCTAACCAATAAGCGCTTTATGCTGGTGTTCGCAAGCATTTTCGCGCTGGGCGCGATGCCGCTGCTGATTCAGCAACCCAATGGTGCCGCGAGCGCGGGGCTTAGCCTTGGGTTTACGCTGCCGATTGAGGAAGCACTGCACCTGATATTGTTTTTGATGCTGGGGGTGTATGCGAGTTTTTTGCGCGGTAATGCGCTGATACTCGTGCCACTATCGTTCATTCTGCTTTATGTGGTCGGTATCTCGATTTATTTTGACCATGTGCGCTACGCCATGATGCCGCTATTTATGCTCGGTTCCATCATTTTATTCGCGCTTTCCATGGTGGTGGCGGGGCAGCGAAAATGCATGATGGCGATGGTGATTGCAGCATCGTTAGGGTTTCATTTTGGCGGCTATTATGCGGGAGCCATTCCGGATATTGCTGCACCAATTTTCTTTATGATCGGCAATATACTCGCCTTTGCACTCATCTTCGCCACGGCCATCAGCTTTGGTATCACGCTCTATAGCGACCGCGCGGCAAACGAAGCGCCTGTGCAGGATTAACCTTGCGTTTTTGAGTCATCCCGCGAATCGCAAAGCGATTGCGCAGGATCTTGAGTGGATTCTGCGCTCGAGCAAAGCTCGCCGCAGAATGACTAACTATTGAGCGCTTTTTCTAAATCCGCAATTAGCTCGTCAGCATCCTCTAGCCCAATCGCCAGACGAATTAGCCAGCAATCTTTATCCCACGTCGTTGCCACGCGTTGCGCGGCAGGTTGATAGGCAATCACCAAGCTCTCATAGCCACCCCAGCTATAGCCAATGCCAAAATGGTGAAGGCTATTGATGAAGGCTTCAACAATCGCTTCATCCGCGTGATGTAATTCAAAGGCAAAGAGCGATGCAGCGCCGGTCATGTCGCGCTTCCACAGTGCGTGG
Organism: Alphaproteobacteria bacterium; assembly: GCA_021732545.1. Classification (GTDB taxonomy): domain Bacteria; phylum Pseudomonadota; class Alphaproteobacteria; order Rickettsiales; family UBA3002; genus JAKFUW01. The sequence continues at coordinate 3,173 of JAKFUW010000145.1, forward strand.
CCGGGGTCGGAGGGCAGCGCAGGGTATAGCACACGTTTGACCTTGGCATGCGATTCCAACCACTGCGCAATTTTAAGCGCCGAGCGTTCATGTTCTTTCAACCGCACCACCAGGCTGCGAAGCCCGCGCAGTGCCAGATAGACATTGTCGGCTCCGGCGCACACGCCCGTATGCAAAAACACATCTTCAACCAGTTTAGCGTGCGCGTGTTTGCAGCTGACCGCACCCATCACCAGATCAGAATGCCCCGCAATATATTTCGTCACCGATTGAATCGATAAATCAATTCCCAGTTCAAACGGTTGCAAAAAGACTGGGGTTGCCCATGTGTTATCGGCAATAATCAGAATATCGCGTGCGTGCGCCACTTTCGCAATCGCGGGAATATCCTGCACTTCAAAGGTTAGCGATCCGGGGCTTTCCACATAGATCGCTTTGGTGTTGGGTTTGAACAGAGCCTCAATGCCTGCGCCTATCAGCGGATCATAAAAGGTCACGTCCACACCATAGCGCATCAGTTCTTTCATCACATATTTGCGGGTCGATCCATAGATGCTGTCGGTCACAAGCAGATGGTCGCCCGCGCCCACACAGCTTTGAATCGCCAGAATGGTCGCCGATAAACCCGATGATGTGATAAAACAGCGATCGGCCCCTTCAAGCTGAATAATCGCCTCGCACAGCGCATCCACCGTGGCGTTGCCGTGGCGACCATAGCCATGATGCGTGCCTTTGCCTTGCTCATAATCGCGCATTTGGCGAAAATTTGAGAAAATAAGGGTGGAGGTATGGTGAACGGGAGGGTTGACCGATCCAGAATTACTGGCTGGGTGGCGGCCAAGGCTGGTCACTTGCGTTTTCATGTTCATGGTAAGATAGATCCTTCTAACATTTAATCATAAGCACAATCAAAAGATTGTTGTGATTGTTCCTCCCCCTATGGGGGAGGTTAGGTGGGGGTGGTTACAGGAACCTTTCTTC
>JAKFUW010000227.1 GCA_021732545.1 Alphaproteobacteria bacterium
GAAATGCGAATCAGCAGGCGATTATCGCGTGCACTGATAAAAACATCATACGGCCCAGCATCCACGCAGTGCGGCGTGAATTGATTGTGTGCGATGAGGTCGGCAATCGCGGTGCGGCGCTCATCTTCAATATGTGACGCGCGCCGCACGATGCTGGCGTCATCGAGCGTGATGTAGGTGATGGTATCGCGGGTAGAAGCAATCGTGTGAATTTCAGCTTTCATAGTCACAGTATAGCGCATTATGTTGCAGTGCGGTAGAAATTTATGCACTCATTAATGTGCTAACCGACAACTAACTGATAAGGAATGCGATTCTAGCCCTTCGGCCTGCGCTAAGGTCACGGCGTCACCACCAATTTCGCGCAATGAACTCTGCGTGCAACCGATGAGCGAGGTCTTTTTCACAAATTCATAGACCGATAATCCCGATGAAAAACGCGCGGTGCGTGAGGTGGGAAGCACATGCGATGGCCCTGCCACATAATCCCCTATCGCTTCTGGCGTAAAGCGCCCCAAAAAGATAGCACCTGAGTGACGAACATGGCGCGCAATCTCATCAGGATTCTCAACCGCAAGCTCCAGATGTTCAGGCGCGATACGGTTGATTAAATCGATAGTTTGTGACCAGTCATTCACCACCACCATCGCGCCATGATTACGCCATGAAGTTTCCGTCACCTCGCGGCGTGACAAATTGGGCAGCAGCGCCTCAATCGCATCGCTCACTTGTGTGGCAAACGCCGCATCGTTGGTGATCAGAATCGATTGCGCCTGCGGGTCATGTTCGGCTTGGCTGAGCAGATCAGCCGCGATCCATTGCGGATTGTTGAGTGCATCGGCCACCACTAAAATCTCCGATGGCCCCGCGATCATATCAATCCCCACCGTGCCAAACACCTGACGTTTGGCTTCGGCGACATAGGCGTTGCCCGGGCCCACGATTTTATCGACTGGCGCAATGGTTGGCGTGCCATATGCCAGCGCGGCGATGGCTTGCGCACCGCCTATGGCATAAATTTCATCGATGCCAGCAATGGTTGCTGCCGCCATCACGGCGGGGTTCAGCTCGCCTTGCGGAGTGGGCACTACCATCGCAAGCCTTTTCACACCCGCCGCGCGTGCAGGAATGGCATTGTGTAGCACCGAGCTTGGGTAGCTCGCGCGCCCACCAGGAACATAGAGGCCAGCGGCATCAATCGGCGTCCAGCGCCAGCCAAGCTGGGTGCCGCTTTCATCGGTGTAGAGCCTATCGTGGGGTTTCTGATGGCTATGATAATCATGCAGGCGCACCGCCGCCGCCTCTAACGCATGTACGGTTTCAGCGGGGCAGCTATTTGCGGCAGTGTTGATGCGCTGCTGGCTCAAACGCAAACTATCGGCATTCGCATGCCAGCCATCATAGCGGTTGGTGAGTTCAATCAGCGCGTCGTCGCCACGGGCACGCACATCCGCGATGATGGCCTTGACCGCGTCATTCACCGGTGCGGATTGGCTCTCGCGTGAGTGGAGTAATGTTAAAAAACGCGTTTCAAAATCGGGCTGGTCAATGGAAAAAATATTTGTTTTCACTGTCACCCCGCATTCATTGCGGGGTCTGTTAGATATGGATGGAGATCCCGCAACGAGTGCGGGATGACAAGATAGCCTTGTGATAACGATCTATGCTTGTTCATGAAATCGCTCCTTTAATGCGTTCGATGAGTTCAGGAATACGCCCCGTTGATGTTTTGAACGCGTTGCGGTTGACGATCAGGCGTGACGACACCTGCATCAGCACCGCCACTTCCACCAGCCCGTTGGCTTTGAGGGTTGCGCCTGACGATACCAAATCGACAATGCGCTCGGCCAGCCCCAGTTTGGGTGCCAGCTCCATCGCGCCGCTGAGTTTGATACATTCGGCCTGCACGCCGCGCGCCGCAAAATGCGCGTGGGTGAGGTTCGGATATTTGGTTGCCACGCGAATATGCGTCCAGCGCGCAGGGTCATCGGCTTGCGCTAAATCAATCGGTTCGGCGATGGAAAGGCGACATTTACCGATGCCTAAATCGAGCGGGGCATAGAGATCGGTGTAGTTAAATTCTTCCAGCACATCGCTGCCCACCACGCCGATCTGCGCCGCGCCAAACGCCACAAACGTTGCCACATCGAACGAGCGCACTCGAATGAAGGAGATGTCTGGCTGGTTCGTTTCAAACTGCAATTTGCGTGATGATTCATCGAAAAAATCGGCTTCGGGTTCGATACCGACTTTTTTCAAAATCGGTTGCAATTCATCGAAAATACGGCCCTTTGGCAGGGCGATGATGAGTGGTTGGGTCATGAAGGTAATTCTAGTTTCTTGATAAGATCAATGAGCTGCTCGCGCAAAACGGGTACATATTTAACCGATACGCGATAAATGATTGGGTCTTGAGTTCGAAAATATTCATGGGCAATGATATTTCGCATACCGATAATATCTTGCCATATCACGTCACCGCATGATTGCTTGATGTGATCCGATAAATGGCGTGAGGCTTCACCCAGAATTTCAATACAGCGTTCTGCTGCAAGATAGGTTTTACGGTCCCATGAGTTGCTGCCAAAACTCATGATGGTGTCGCAGGCCTCAATCATATGTTGAAGGCGCTCTTTGTCACCGATCATAAGGCTACAGCCTGTTGTAAAATAGAAGGATAAAAAAGATGTGCTTCGTCAGGCACCACATCGACTTTGCGTGCACATAATTCTTCTAACTCACGATACATGGCCGCTAAATCCAGCAAGCTCGCCTCGTCATCCAAATGCACCAGCAAATCAATGTCGCTAGTAGCCGTGGCTGTGCCATTGGCTACCGATCCAAACACGCGCACATTGCTCGCATGATGCTTGGCGGCAATCGCTAATATCTGATCTTTGTAGCGTGAACGCAATTCATCGAGTGTCATTTTATCCTCTCAATATCCGCGCCGCAGGCTTTAAGTTTTTCCTCTAATCGCTCATAGCCACGATCCAGATGATAGACTCTGTCTATCACAGTCTCACCCGTTGCGGCAAGGGCCGCAATCACCAATGACACGCTGGCGCGCAAATCGGTTGCCATCACTTGCGCTCCTCGTAATTCGCGCACCCCATTGATGCTGGCTACCTGACCATCCACCCGAATATCGGCGCCCATGCGGCACAATTCGGGCACATGCATGTAGCGATTTTCAAAGATGGTCTCAGTAATGTGCGAACGCCCACCCGCCAGCACCAACAGCGCCATCATCTGCGCTTGCATGTCGGTAGGAAAGGCAGGGTAGGGCTCGGTGGTGATATCGATCGGTTTTAACTCCCCATTGGCGCGCCATACCCGAATCCCATTGGGCGTTTTTTCGGCATTCACGCCAGCAGGTTTTAATTTATCGAGCAGCGCTTGCGAGGTTTCCCATTGCGCGCCCACCAGCTCGATATCGCTGCCCGTGACGCCTGCAATAATCATATAGCTGCCCGCCTCGATTCGGTCGGCAATCACGGGGTGATGCGCGCCATGAAGCCTATCCACGCCGTGAATAGTCAGCGTATCACTATCGATGCCTTCAATCTGTGCGCCCATGAGCACCAACAGCCGTGCTAAATCACCGATTTCTGGCTCTTGCGCGGCGTTGCGAAGCACGGTGGTGCCAGTTGCCAAGGTTGCGGCCATCAGAATGTTTTCCGTGGCACCGACCGACACTTGCCGGAAGGTGATATCGGCACCTTTGAGTCCACTGGGTGCCTTGGCATTGACATAGCCCGCATCGAGTTCAATCACTGCGCCCATTTGCTCGAGCGCTTTGAGGTGATAATCAATCGGCCGCGTGCCGATCGCGCATCCGCCAGGCAAGGATACCCGCGCCTGGCCAAAGCGCGCGAGCAACGGCCCCAGCACCAGCACTGAAGCACGCATGGTGCGGACAATGTCGTAAGGTGCTGTGAGGTTGGTGATATTGCTGGCATCGAGCATCATCTGACGTCCTTGGCTATCAGCCTCGGGCATGGTGAGCTTCACCCCGTGGCCTTGAAGCAGCCGCGCCATGGTGACAATATCGGCAAGGTACGGCATGTTGGTTAGCGTGATCGGTTGATCGCTCAGCAACGATGCCGCCATCAAGGGCAGCGCAGCATTTTTGGCACCACTGATC
>JAKFUW010000156.1 GCA_021732545.1 Alphaproteobacteria bacterium
TCTTGGGGGGGAGGTTAGGTGGGGGGTGGCGACTCGCGCCTGCCTATGAGGCTAACCCCGCCCGACACTGCGTGTCACCCTCCCCTATAAGGGCAGGGATATTCACCGCTCTGGTTATACTCATTTTTCCAATAGCTATTCACGCGCAATCGGTGCCGTTGGTTGCCGATATTTCCAGCCATCAGGTGCAGATTCATTCAGGATTTACCGGCACACAACTGATGGTATTTGGGGCGCGCAATGACACAGGCGATATTGTGGTCGCCATCCGTGGCCCCGCGCGCGACGCCGTGGTGCGTGAGAAAAAACGCAGAGCAGGCATCTGGGTAAACCGCGACGAGAAAACATTTAAAAAAGTTCCGCAATTTTATGCCATCGCCAGCAACAAACCGCTCAAAGATGTGCGGCAATCTGGGTTGTTTGAGCCACTGATGCTACCCGATTTAGAACAACGCTTTGAAGATCATTTTTATCAGGCGATGGTTAGGATTTTATCGGAACAAGACGTCTATCATCGCGCAACGGGAACCATCGATTTTATCGGTGAAACGCTGTTTAAAGCCAGCTTCGATTTCCCCGATAATATACCGCGCGGAATTTATACCGCTGAAGTGTATTTATTCAATAACGGCATGTTATCTGGCATGCAATCGATCCCGATTGATGTCTATAAAACGGGCTTCGATGCGTTTATCTATGACGCGGCCATCCACCATAGCACTGCCTATGGCCTGATGGCGGTGGCATTTGCACTAATGATGGGCTGGTTTGCCAACTGGCTTTTCAGAAGAATTTAACCAAGATTGAGGTGCGTATGAATCACGAAATATCGGTTCGTCCTTCCAAATATATTGTCTGTGTCGATGATACGGAGCTATCGCACATTGCGCTGCGCTTTGCGTGCATTAAGGCCAAAAAGCGCCGCATCCAGATCGATTTGCTGCATGTAATTGCCCCAAGCGACATGCAGGTTTTGGGTGCGGTTGCAAGCAAGGTGGAAGCCGAAGAACGCGCGCAAGCCGAAACGTTGATGATCAAACTTTCCAATCTGGCTTATGATATTTCGGGGATTATTCCCACACTGTGGATTCGCAGTGGAGTTCCCGCGCACGAAATTGTAGCGCACACGATGGAACACCACGATGCCAATATGTTGGTACTAGCGGTGGCTCCGGGCAGCAAAAGCGGCAACCGCGTGATTGAATCGCTGATGATGCAAGCTGGCGAAAAGTTGCTCATCCCCATGATGCTGGTGCCTGGCAATTTAACCGATCAGCAAATGAGTGAACTGGGATGACGGGCTTGTATTTACCGCGTTAAAGGCGTATATCCATAGCTACTCGTCTTTGCGAGGCGAAGCCGAAGCAATCCATTTTCAGTTCTAATAAATATGGATTGCCGCGCCGCTTCGCGGCTCGCAACGACACAGATCATATCAAAGGAGCCTCAGATGTTAAAACGCGTATGGATGATAGGATTGTTAGCGTTAGCCGCGTGCCAAACAGCCCCAACACCGCCAAATTTTTCGATGCCACGCTATGATGGCTTCAATAAAATCCCCGTCAATGCCGCATCGGTGCGTGTGGTGCAGGCTTATCGCGCAACGGGTCAAGCCCCGTTTGTCGATCATCAATTTCCCATCACCATTGCCTCGGCGGCCGAGCAGTGGGTGAAAGACCGCGTGGAGCCATCGGGCGCAGATGGCGTGGTGGTCTTTACCATCACCGATGCCAGCGTGCGTGAGGAAAAATTATCACGCACCACCGGCATTCAAGGGGCGTTCACCAAAGACCAAATCGCCAAATTTACGGGGCGTTTAACGGTCAACGCCGAGTTGCAAGAAGCTCAAACCGCGCGCGAAGCCAATGCTCAGGTGAATGTGAATTTCATGAAAACATTACCCGAAGATGCGTCGATTCAAGACCGCGAAGTACTACTTCATACCATGATGAAAATGGCGATTGATAAGTTTAACACCGCGATGGAAGGCCATTTGCGTCAGCGCTTTAGGCCTTAATTTTTGCGCTTGAACTGCGCCTTTATCAAATCCCACGCACGGCGGAAGATGTTGCCTTCTTTGGTATAAATCACCGTGGTGCCTGCCACGCGGTCATGCCATGCACGTTTTTCCTTATCGAAGCCCAGTAACGCAAAGCCCAGCATCAACGGTGGCATCGAGAGATAAAACCCCAGATAACGGCGGATATAATCATGAAGGCTAGGCTCGCCCTGCCCGTGTTTTCCGGCAAGCTTAACTCCCACAATAAATTTACCTGGGGTGGTATGAAAATGCACCCATACCGCCACCAGCAACGTTCCCATAATCACGGATTGAATGAAGGAATTGAGCAGCCATAATTGTGCAAAACCTGAGGTAAACGCTTGATTCACAAAAAAATCAAACTGCTCCATCGCAGGTGCATTGCGCATATTTTCTGGCACCGTCATCTCAATCGTTTCATCGACTTGTTGATAGATATTCCACGATATCCACGCTAATAAATCCTGAAACATAATGAAAATGACACCCACATCCAACGCGCTGGCAAAGAGCCTGTCTTGAAAGCTTGCGAAGATTGGTTTTTCGGATTTGCGCGGGTCAATGCGTGGCTTTACCAGCATCAAGCGGTTGATAAATTTTTCAAATCCTTGTGGGTCTTGTTTTTTACTGCTCATCCATCAGCGATAGCAAGTTTGGCGCCGATTGCCAAGAACAGATGCGCGGCAGATGGATGATCTGTGTATGGCGAGAGATCCACGGCGCGATTGCTTGGGCGGTCGCCTCTATCCCACAATCCTCATGCGCCGATTGCGAAATAATCACCGCGTGAATCACCAGCCCGTGGCGCACTAGCTGCTCGATGCTCAGCAGCGTGTGGTTGATGGCGCCCAGATACGTCCCCGCCACCAGCACCACAGGCACGCCCAGCGCTCGCATCCAATCAAGCACCGTATAATCGGGCGTAATCGGCACCATAATGCCCCCTACCCCTTCGATTAATGTGGTGGTGTCTGGCACAATGCGATGCTGGAACCATTTCACCAATGCAAACGGATCAATGGGGCGATCTTCCATCGCTGCCGCTAAATGCGGTGAAAGCGGCGCAGCATAGCGCCATGGCGAAATTTCCTCGCGGTTAACCTCCCCGCTTGCTTGCATCAAAATACCCGTATCCGATGAATCGTGATGCGCATCATCATAGCCCGAAATAATAGGCTTGACGGTGCGCACAGGCTTATTTTTTTCGCGTAGCTGATGGGTCAAAGCAGCGGTGAAAAATGTTTTCCCAACTCCCGTTCCGATAGCGGTGATGAAGTATCCGGTCATGTTATTGATTCCTTGTCCAAACCGCTTTTGCGAGGAGATCGAAGATCAACGAAGCAATCTATTCGGCTTGAGATTGCTTCGTCAGCCTAAAGGCTTCCTCGCAAAAGCGATATTCATTTATTTTTCCCCACCACTATCATCAGCGTATTCCACGATGCGATCACTTTCTCACTCGAAGCATAATTCGCGCGATAATAATCTTCGATTTGTTTGAATTGGTGCGGCGTCATCAGGCCTTTTCGCGTTGGATTTTCTGGAGTTGCCGCACCGATTATTTTGATGGCGCGCATCAACTCCCGCGCAGAATCATAGAGCAGCTGATCCTGTGTAATAGACCGATGCAATGTTTTAAGCCTATTCACATATTCATCTGCCGCGCGAAACGCCATCACATGCGAAGCAAGGCATGATTGCTCAAAGCTCTCGCGCAGTTCGTGCAATGTACCTTCCACGGGAACGGCCATCGCCAGTAATCCAGCAGGTTTTAAGACGCGAAAAGATTCCGCTATTGCCGCATCAAGCGAGCGCGTCCATTGCATCGCGTAAGACGAAAACACCACATCAAATGACTCATCCGCAAAGGGCAATGATTCCATGTTGGCTTGAGTGCTGTTGATATGTTGTTTGGCGTGAAAGCACATTTCAAAGGCATTATCGATACCGATGACGCGATGCATTTGAAGGTCGGACCACAACCGCGCAGTGCCGCAGCCTGAATCTAAAATTAGCGGTGCGTCATCAGATAAATGCTGCGCGCATAACGTCCATAATTGTTGCGCAATGCTGGCTTGAAACGTGGCATGAGCATCATACACGCT
>JAKFUW010000043.1 GCA_021732545.1 Alphaproteobacteria bacterium
GCAAAACACCATAAATAAGTTGACTGAGCGCCTCAAAAACCTTGAGCAAAAACCTGCCGATCCATCACCCGCTCAAGATATCAAAATTTTGCACCAATCCATCGCATCGCTCGAAGAACAAATCGCCGCGCAATCGGGTCAGCAATCGGCGTTGGTGCAGCAGCTTCTTGCGTTCGATCAGCTTGAAGCGGCGATAACCCAAGGCAGGCCTTATGATGCGGCGCTCGATGCGTTGATTGCCAGTGGCGCATCAATGCCACAAACCTCAGCGCTCAAACGCCATCAACATAAAGGCATCGCATCGCCTGATGCGTTAAAACTCGAATTTGAAAATGCCTTAAACGATTATTATAATCCCGCTGTGAAAAATCAAAGCGTGTGGCAACGCCTCTCATCACTCGTTACCATTCGTAAAGTAGGCGAAGCTCATTCGGGCGATGACGCACAATCAATTATCGCGCGCGCAGAGGCTGCAATGAATGCAAACAAACTCGATGTTGCAATGGAAGAAATACACTCGCTATCAGAAAGCGATCAAACGGTATTTTTAAGGTGGTTAAAGCGCGCCACCACACATCAAAAAACACTGGATGCACTCGCTGAAATCAAAGCTGAATTAAAGGCTTCTGCGGACTTAGAAGAATCGTCTTTGCGAGGAGCCGGACACATCGTGTCAGGCGACGCGGCAATCCATCTTCAATCACTTCTCAATCGATTGCCACGCCGCGTTGCGGCTCGCAATGACGACCTATTATGATTAAACTCCTCCTCGCACTCGCCATCCTTGCGCCGCTTTCTTATGGCGCGATGTGGCTGGCCGATCATCCGGGCACACTCGCCTTTGATTGGCTGGGCTGGCGGGTGGAGATGGCATTGAGCCTGTTTGCGGCCTTGCTGCTGGGGCTGATTATCCTCACCACGCTCACCCTTATGTTATGGTTTGGCATTGCATCGTGGCCTGCGCGCATGAAGCAGCGGCGTTTTCAAAAAAATCATACTCAGGGCCTCACAGCGATCACTCAGACACTCGTAGCACTTTCCGCCGCCGATTATAAAAACGCGCAGCGCCATTTGCAGCACAGCATGGCGCACCTGCCAGATCATCCCGCGCTGACGGGATTGCTCGATGCGCAACTGGCACGCGCGCAGGGCCAAACTGGTCGGCTGCCTCGCATTTATGCGCTGCTGAAAGAAAATGCCGACACACGCCCGCTTGCGCTGCGCGGGTTGATTGAACAAAATATGGCTGCGCAACAATCCGAAATTGCACTTACGCACATCCAAGAGGTGCTAGCCGAATTTCCGAAAGATGCGTGGGCGAATAGGGCTGCGATTGATTTGATGATTGCGCAAAACAAACTGGGTGATGCGGAAAAACAAATTAAGAAATCTTCGGATTTAAGTGTTTTAAATCGTCAGCAAACCCATCATTTAGAAGCGCTGATCGCGACCATTCGTGGCGAGCACCATCTGCGCGATAATAGGCTAGATGATGCGCGAGCCAGCCTTAAAATCGCTCTCAAACGCGAAACTGATTTTCTGCCCGCGCGGCTGATAATGGCGGATGTACTCAATCAAATCGGTGATCGTTCTGCTTTGCTAAAACATGCGCAGCGCAGTTGGAAACATCAGCCGCACCCGCATGTTGTTGCATTAATTCTAAACACTTTCTCCCATGAATCGCCAGCGACGTTGGAGCGCCGCGTGGAGCAACTCATCGCCGCACATCCCGATCATGTTGAATCGCTGATGGCCAAAGCCCAGCTTTATCTGCGGCTTGCACAATGGGAAAAAGCACGCGAGATACTACGAAAAGCCAAAGATATTCGCCATAGCCCACGCGTGTTTGAAGCGCTTGCGCAGCTCGAAAAAAGCCAGCACAAAGATGAGATGAAAGCGAATGAATGGTTGAAATTCGCACTTGATGCGCCGCGCGATGAAAGCTGGATATGCAGTTCTTGCGGCTATGAATGCACCGCATGGCATGCCCACTGCCCAAACTGCGCTGCAATGGATAGCTTGACATGGCGGTTGCCCAACGCGCCGATAGTGTCGCTACCGAACTAAAAGCGTGGCAACAACGCTTGCGGATTAGCGCTCTTAACTATGAAATTATCGCGAGTGCTGCCCGATGCGCTTTGCACCCGCGAGCCAGATGCTCCGCTTTGCGTGAGGATTTTGCTGGAACTCACCTCCACCCCACCTGATTGAATATACGGTGCTTGCTTAACATAAAATGGTGTTTGGAAGCTTGCCACCTGCGGAATGGGTGCAGCAGATTCTGACATTATTTCGTCTTGTGGCAACGGCGCAAAAGCATCGCCTTGCGCGGCCACCAGCTTGCTGGTGATGTGCGGTTGCGGGCGATCATAGCACACCACATCCGATATCACCTTGTAGCAATAGCCTGATTGCGCGGCCTGAGGCGTGGTGGTCGGCGGGTTATACCGCGTCCAGCTTTGGATTTTAGTGGTGGTATCATAAGCGGTTTTGCGCGCAATGTGCGTGGCTTTGTCGCTCGAATTCACCACATTGGTGCAGGCAGCAAGCACCATCATCCCTGCCACCATCATCGCCCACCGCATCACCATATCGCCCTCATGATCCATTGTTTTTATTCGATAAAAGCCCTGTTAATCCTGCCTTATAATCTGGATATGCAAGCTCCATGCCGAAATGTTTTTTCAGCTTGGCGTTGCTCACGCGGCGATTAGCTGCATAAAATTCGCGCATCATACCCGAAATGGCTGCTCCATCATAGGGTTCTGCAAGTGGTGCGGGCATATTCAGCAACGCGCTCGCATATTCCACCACCGCATGGGCAGGCGCTGGGCAATCATCGGTCACATTGAAAATTTCACCCGCACTGGGTGCATTAGCCGATGCCCACAACACCCTTGCAATATCCTCCACATGAATCCGCGAAAACACATGATTGTCTTTGATAATGCGCCGCGCCGTGCCAGCCATCACCTGTTCCAGCGCATTGCGTCCTTCGCCATAAATCCCTGATAACCTAAAGATATGCGCAGCATGCGGCAACGCATCTAGCACCATCCGCTCGGCCTCCTTCCGCGCTTTCAGTCTGGGCGTTGCGCCTAAAAGCGGTGAGGTTTCATCGACCCATGCGCCATCCGCATCGCCATAGACCCCCGTGGTGGAAAGATAACCCACCCAGCTCAATTGCTGTTTCTTTGCCGCCTGCCCAAGCCAAAGCATCAATTCGGAGTTAAGTAATTGATCAGGCGAAGCCGAAATCAGCAAATGTGTTTTACCTTCAAGCAGCGGTGCAATCGTATCATCTGTCCAGCCCCCTTGCACGCGACCAGAGCCACGCATGTTGGCGCCCGCTTGCTCAATATGCGCCAGCAACGCTCGCGCTACATAGCCCAAGCCCAACGCCATAAATTCCAATGATTGATTTGCCATACAAGCCACGATACAACGCCTCTATGACAAACTCAATCTTTCAGCGATACACTCTGTTGGTGTTGCTCTGCGCGGCACCCAGCGCGTGGGCAATCACACCTGAAAAAAGTGCTGAAAATTATCAGCGCTGCACCACTCTTTCCGCCTCTTCACCCACCAAAGCACTGGCGATGGCCGAAAAATGGATCCAAACCGATAACACCCCATCGGCTTATCATTGCCGCGCCATCTCGTTATTTGCGCTCAAACGCTATAGTTTGGCTGCGGCCGCGCTCGAAGATTTGGGCACCAAACTCACCGATAATAACCCAAGCTTATTGAGCAACGTGCTGCGCCAAGCGGCCAAATCGTGGGAACTAGCGGGTGAGGCCGCCAAAGCCATCACGGTGCTGACTGGGGCCATCCGCGCCACATCCGATATCGCGCTCGATCAACCTGCCATGGCGCGGGTGTGCGCGGAATTATTGATGGATCGCGGGATGCTTTACCTTGCCGGAGGGCGCGATTTATATGCCGTGCAGGACTTTGATCAAGGCCTGAGCCTGGCCCCTGATCACCCCGCTTTATTGTTGGCACGCGCCAAATTGTTCATTAAACTACAAGATAATACGCTGGCTCGCCGTGATTTAAACGCGCTGCTCAAAGCGCAACCGGGTCACGCCACGGCGGGAGAGTTGTTGCGTAAGTTGACCAGTGACAAGCA
>JAKFUW010000215.1 GCA_021732545.1 Alphaproteobacteria bacterium
CTATTCAGGCGATGACGAGGCTTTCTCAGAGATTCCTCTAGTCTTCACGCAATTGTCACGGGAATGAGTGGCCGCCCGATGTTATAATCAGCCATGATTTTTAGTGACCGCACACGACGAGAGCATAGGCAAGGGGCAGCATCAGCAGGCCCCGATATGCTGATTTTTGCCAAAACCGCGCAGCATTATAACGGCAAATCCGCTAAGGAGCTTGCCTCGCAGGTGCGGATTCTGCACCCGGATGCCGTGGTGGTGATGCCCGATTTATCGGTGCAGCCTTATCAGGGTTTTCGATTGAAAGAGAATTATTTAGCAGGGGTGGGAACTATCCCGATTTGTGCGTTGAATCCTTCCGAACTTACGCCTGAGGGCATTCAAAAAGTGCTGGATGGTGGCTTTTATCGTCATCAATATCAGGCGCTTTTGCGTGATACCCATCAAGATGATGAAGACCCAGTAGCCGAGCGATATGATAATATGGTGCAGCTACTGAAAGAAAAAGGGCTAGATAGTATCGCGCAGGAAGGCAAAGCTGTTGTTGAAAAACTGCACAAAATGTATCCGCCGAATCTTTATAAATTAGAGCAGTTTTTTGATTTAGATGCGCGGCGAAAAGTGTTGCGACGCGAATCTGAAAAGAGAAATTTTGTAACATTTTTTTGGGGGGATCCAAATAAGCGTGAACTTGGCGCGATTTCTGAAAAGCTAGAGCCACTTGCTTCTTCATTACAGCAGCAGATTGACGATAGTTATGCGCCACCATTAACCGATGATGCGCGGGATAAAATTGATCGCTTTATTCGTGATAGGCTGGCGCAGATGCCGGCCTCATTTTTAAAAATCTTCAACGCGCATGGCGGTGAAGTGTGGGCTGCCGATATAGTAAAATTTAAAGAAAGCTCGATGACAATGGGATCGGTTCATCAAGAACGTGGCTCAATTATTACGCTGTTCGATGAGCCTACGGTGTTGTTTGAAGAGTTATTTCATTTTATCGATATAAAAATTGGAGCATCGGCGAATCGCTCGTTCATTGCTAAAGTAACGGGTGAGAAGCAACCTCATGCTGAATCAAAGAAAGCAAAAGACTGGGTGGATGAGGCAGTAAGCCAATTTGCGGTGGCTAAGTCGCCCGTATTTGGAAAACATAGCTTCTACAGCGCCGCTCCCGATGGTAATAAAGCATTGGAACTTATGGTTAATCTCTGTCACCTTGACCGTGTGGAGCTTTCGGATTCGCGCCGTGCAGCCTTGGGGGAAATGCTCACAAAATATTGGCCCAATGAAAAACAATTTACGGGCGAGCCGTACCAAGGAACCATGCGCGAGTTACTCGCCGATCGGTTGCCAAAAACCTTTCCGCATTATCTGGAATTTTTAGAGCGCGCAGAAAGCTATGCCAACAAGCTAGAGGCACAATCAGCGGATAAGCCTGTGGATAAACCGACTATCACGCGGTGATATCAGGGTAAATCATCTCTTCAATGCGGAAGATGGCATCTTTGAGTTGGAGCTTTTCGCGCTTGAGGCGCATCAATTTAAGCTGATCCACAAAGGGAGTTTCGGCCAGAGCCTTAATTGATTGGTCGATGCGCTGATGTTGAGTGCGCAGGTGGTCGAGTTCTTTATCGAGTACAATCTCATCATCCATGTTTTATCTTCCCGTTATGCTTATTATTATGTTCTTAATTTATGTTCGACAAGCAATATAGCAAAGAATTCAGCATCATGCTAACGGATTTTTAACGGTTGTTCACATTAATTGATGAAATTGGGCACCGTGCCCCATTTATTTAGAGTTATTTTAAGAAAAAACCGATTATTTCGTTGACGATTATTTTTCTTGCAATATAAAAGCTGGTTTGCTTTAATAGCAGTCGGAACATGCAATGCTTTCACATTCATCGTTCCCACTCTCTTAAAGCCCGCCCATTCAGGGATTCGCCTTTGAGAGAGTTCAACAAAAACCTCTGATGAAGGAGAATCTCATGTCGCTTGCAGCTCATATTGCTACCCTCGAAATTAAGCATGCTAAACTGGACGAATTGTTGAACGATGAATCGCATCGCCCGATGTCGGATTTTACGGTCATTCAAACGCTGAAAAAACAGAAACTGCTGATTAAAGAAGAGCTAGAGCGCATTTCTCATAACGAACATCGCGTGAGCAAGGATGATGCCGCGTAACCCATAACCAGATACATCGCGAGTTTGCTTGCGATGCCTTGTGGGGTAATACATTACCCCCTCTCAAGAGCCCCCGACTGTGCCATGTGTTGCTTGCATCACCTCTGCCGCCGGGGGTTTTTTGTTATTCAAATTCTGATTGGCTGCTGTCATCCTGAATTTATTTCAGGATCTTTTCGAAATGATCCCGAAACAAGTTCGGGATGACAGCCAAAATGTGGTTTGCGTAATCTCTTATCGTCCATTCTCCTTTATTCGCACTGCAACATCGCTTATAGTGCGAGCTATGAGGATGTGCACAGCATTATGATTCGTCAGATGGAATTGGTGGAGGCCATCCGCCATTATGACCCCGATGTGGATGAGGACGCGATCAACCGCGCCTATGTCTATGCGATGAAAAAGCACGGCAATCAGACCCGCGCTTCCGGCGACCCCTATTTTTCGCACCCCGTAGAAGTCGCCTATAAGCTCACCAAATACCGGCTCGATGGTGCCTCGATCATCACCGCATTGTTGCATGATACGGTGGAGGATACCGATGCGACGCTGGAAGAAATCGAGGATTTGTTCGGCGCAGAGATTCGCGGGCTGGTCGATGGCGTCACGAAGTTAAATCGGTTGGAAGTCAAATCCGAATCGATGAAGCAGGCGGAAAATTTCCGCAAATTGCTGGTGGCGATGTCGGAAGATCTGCGCGTGCTGTTGGTGAAGCTGGCTGACCGATTGCATAATATGGAGACGCTGCATTATATTAAAACGCCGGAAAAACGCGCGCGCATTGCCAAAGAAACCCTTGAGATTTATGCATCACTCGCCGAGCGTATTGGCATGCGCCGCATGAAAGAAGAATTGCAGGATTTAGCGTTCAAAGAGCTCTACCCCGAAGCGCGCGATTCGATTATTAAACGGCTCGATTTTTTGCGCAAAAAAGGCCAGACCAAAGTTCAAGCCGCAGAATTGCTGATTCAGGACATGATGGAGCAAGGCGGCATTGCCAGGCCGCAAGTCTATGGCCGTGAAAAAAAACCCTATTCCATCTGGAAAAAGATGGAATCAAAAAACGAAACCTTCGAAGAGCTCAGCGATATTATCGCGTTTCGGGTAGTGGTGGATAGTATCGCGGAATGTTATCAGGCGCTGGGGCTAGTCCATGAGAAATATCATACCATTCCTGGGCGGTTTAAAGATTTTATCTCCACCCCTAAAGCCAACGGTTATCAATCGATTCACACGGCGGTGATTGGCCCCAGCCAACAGCGCATGGAGATTCAGATTCGCACCCGCGAGATGCAGCAAGTGGCCGAATATGGGGTGGCGGCGCATTGGTCGTATAAGCAGGGCACAACGGTGAATACCGATGGTAAACAATATCGCTGGATACGCGAGTTGTTGGAAATTCTCGAACAATCGGAAGGGCCGGAAGAATTTTTGGAGCATACCAAGCTTGAGATGTATCACGATCAGGTGTTTTGCTTTACGCCCAAAGGCGATATTATCGCGCTACCGCGCAGCTCGACTCCTGTGGATTTTGCCTTCGCGGTGCATAGCCAAGTGGGATTTAATTGTGTGGGCGCCAAGGTGAATGGGCGAATTGTGCCGCTCAAACACCAGCTTAAAAATGGCGATCAGGTGGATATTATCACCGCGAAAACGCAAACGCCTTCGCCCACATGGGAGCGGTTTGTGGTGACCGGAAAAGCACGATCCGAAATTCGTAAATTTATGCGAACCCAACAGCGCGATGAATATATTACGCTGGGAAAAGCGATTTTATCTAAAACCTTCAAGCAAGAAGGCCACGAGCTAAAAGACAAAATGCTCGACCCTGCGCTGGGCGTGTTTCAGAAAAAAGAAGTGGAAGATTTATACGCCGAAGTGGGTGAGGGGATC
>JAKFUW010000187.1 GCA_021732545.1 Alphaproteobacteria bacterium
TTATTGGCAGGGTTGATGCCACACGGGAATTAATGATGACCGACTTCCCCTACTGCATTATTTATCGCCTTCATCATGATGTGATTGAAATTATTGACGTGATTCACATGGCACGTAGAAGCTAATCGTGATGCACTGCACAACGCCTTGCGCTGGACATTGCATAGGTTCTTGCTACAACCATTTCGCAATAATAAAACAGGGGACATAATATGAGCACATCTAACGATATCGTGATTGTTGACGCGGTTCGCACCGCGATTGGAAATTTTAATGGTGGCCTGGCCTCCTTGCCCGCATCGGCATTGGGTGCCGAAGTAATTAAGGCGATTTTGGCGCGCACTGGCGTTGCAGCCGCCGATGTTGATGAAGTGATTTTAGGGCAGGTGCTGACCGCTGGAGTCGGGCAAAATGCGGCGCGCCAAGCGGCGATGAAAGCAGGCATCCCCGCTGAAAAAACCGCTTACACCATCAATCAGGTATGTGGGTCTGGCTTGCGAGCGGCGGCGCTGGGCATGCAAGCAATTGCAACGGGTGATGCACATATTGTGATTGCAGGCGGCCAGGAATCCATGAGCCAATCCGCCCACGCAGTGCATCTGCGCAATGGCATTAAAATGGGCAATGGCACCTTGGTCGATACCATGATCACCGATGGCTTGTGGGATTGTTTCAACGATTACCACATGGGCATTACCGCTGAGAATGTCGCCTCGAAGTTTGGTGTCAGTCGCGAACAGCAAGATGTGTTTGCCGCACACTCCCAAGCCAAAGCCGCAGCCGCCATGAAAGCCGGAAAATTCAAAGACGAAATCATCCCCATCACCATCAAAGGCCGAAAAGGCGACACCATAGTGGAGATGGATGAATTTCCGCGTGCCGATACTACGGCAGAATCCCTCGCGGGTTTGCGCCCTGCTTTTGCCAAAGACGGCACCGTCACGGCTGGCAACGCATCGGGCATCAATGATGGCGCGGCCGTGGTGATGCTGATGAGTGCTGCTGAAGCCTCTAAACGCGGCTTAAAACCACTCGCGCGCATTGCATCATGGGCAACCACAGGCGTGGATCCTAGCATTATGGGGATTGGCCCTGTGCCTGCTTCGCACAAAGCACTGATAAAAGCAGGCTGGAAAGCATCCGACCTTGATGTGATCGAAGCCAATGAAGCGTTTGCTGCGCAAGCTGAATATGTGAACCGCGAAATGGGTTGGGATGTATCGAAAGTCAACATCAATGGTGGCGCGATTGCGCTTGGCCACCCCATCGGTGCATCCGGTGCGCGCTTGCTAACCACCTTGCTGCATGAACTAAAACGCAGCGGCGGCAAAAAGGGCCTCGCCACCTTGTGTATCGGTGGCGGCATGGGTATCGCGATGTGTGTAGAAGCCGTTAGCAGTTAGCCGCTAGCAGTCAGAATTGCTACATCACTAACAACTAACGACTAACAACTAACGACTAACGACTAACGACTAACAGCTAACGACTGAGGAGCAAAAAATGTCTAAAGGGAATGGGAGAATAGCAGTGGTAACCGGAGGCACCCGCGGGATCGGGAAAGCCATCTGCGCGGATTTGCACACCGCCGGTTATCAGGTGGTGGCCAACTACGCCACCAACGAAGAAGCCGCCGAGCTTTTCCGAAAGGAAACGGGCGTAAAGGCCTATAAATGGGACGTAGCCAATTATGCTGAATGCCAAGCAGCGATTAAAAAAATTGAAGCCGAGTTGGGTACTCCCGTTGAGGTTTTGATTAACAATGCGGGCATCACGCGCGACGGCGCAATTCACAAGATGGACCCCGATCAATGGGCATCTGTCATCGATACCAACCTCAATTCGTGCTACAATATGGCACGCTCAGTCATTGATGGCATGCGTGAGCGCCAGTTTGGCCGCATCGTCAACATTTCATCCATCAATGGCCAGCTGGGCCAATTTGGCCAGACCAACTATTCAGCGGCAAAAGCAGGCGTATTTGGCTTCACCAAGGCACTCGCGCGTGAAACCGCTGCGCGCGGCATTACCGTGAACGCCGTGGCGCCCGGTTATATTGCAACCGATATGGTGAAAGCCGTGCAAGAAGATATCTTGAAAAAGATCATCACCGGTATCCCCGTGGGGCGCTTGGGCGAGCCAGAAGAAATTGCGCGCGCCGTGTGCTTTTTAGTGGCTGACGAGGCCGGATTCATCACGGGTGAGACGTTGTCTGTCAATGGTGGGCAGCATATGGAGTGAGGATTCGTCCTCGTACCACACGTCACCAACCGTGCCACCCGCAAAATGGGTGAAGCTGGCTTCTTGTAAGTGCTTGAGTTGTTTGGTCACCGCGATACGCATTTTTTTCTCCGTGTTTGTTTTGTCGTCATAAACACAATAACATGCAACTCTTAAGCCAAGGTTAAGATGGGGGGAGAAAAATCAAAAATGCTGTCACCCCGCATTCATTGCGGGGTCTCCCCCGTCATACAGATGGAGGTGCCGCAACAAGTGCGGCATGACATGTTCTGGTTAGTTTACTTATACAAAAAGATGAAAAACGCGCCGGATGCAATGAGGGTAAAGCCCAGCATATGGTTCCATCCCAGCGGCTCGCCCAGATAAAAAATCGAGAAAATGGCAAACACTGTAAGCGTAATCACTTCCTGAATGGTTTTCAGCTCCGCTGCGCTGAAATAGGTATGACCTATTCGATTAGCGGGGATTTGCAGGCAATATTCAAAGAATGCAATACACCAGCTGATAATAATCACGGTGAAAATGGGCGAGGTTTTAAACTTTAAATGTCCGTACCATGCGAACGTCATAAAGATGTTCGATAAAATCAAAAGTGCAATGGTGATCACGGGAACAGGGATATTGGCGAGCATGCGGACGGTCTTTCGTTGCTGATGATAAGAGATATATAGTTAGGAAAGCAACGCGAGTAAAACGAATATCTCTACGGCTTTTCCAGCCACGCCTGACCGTGTTCATTGGTATCAAAATGATAGCTGTCATCAGGCAGGCTCGCGACCAAATCATTAATAGCCTTATGTGCGCCTGGCCAATTATAATCATCCGAGATAATGATGCCCCCTGGCAATAATTTTGGCCAGAAATAGCAAAACGCCCCCGATGTTGGCTCATACATATCCACATCCACATTCACAAAGCGGTAGCGGGCATCATCGGGCAAGCTCGCCAACGATTCAGGGATCCACCCCTTTACCCAGCGGATGTTGGGAAAATCGGACAGATGCTGCATTACCATTTCTTGGGGAGCGGCAAAATGTCCGGGCTTTGTCATCTGGCGCAAGCGAGTAGCATCGGGGTAATCATCGGGGATGTGGTCTTGTGGCATCACCTGCCCCAACCCCTCAAACGAATCACATACAACCATGCCGCTTCCATCAAATCCGGATTGATGCTTGGCCATCACGCTCGCCAATACATGCGTGGAAAGGCCTCGAAAACATCCACATTCCGCAACCCACCCTGCGGGGTCTGTCCGGTTGAGGGTTGCCTCAAAATGCTCAACTAACAATGCAAACCGTTGCCGCCGCGCCAACGGGAATGGTGCAGATTGCGTTCGCAGCATCGCGTCATAATAAAGGCGATTAAAGGATTCAGGCAAACCATCGGGTTTCACCTCAAGCGCCAGCCTATAGGCATCATATGCTTGGGGGTACCCCACTTTTTGATAAAAACCGCCAAGGGTTTCAATCCAGCCAAAATCTTTGTGATGCGAAATGGCTTGTTCCATCTTCGCAAGCCCAGCATCAATCTGCCCCAGATGATAGGCCGCAAATCCTTCGACAAATAAGGATTGCGGGGTGATATTCTGTAGCTGCGTGAGCTGCTCACACACACGCACCACATCGGCAAAACGGTGTTTTTCAGCCAATTCATAGGCTTGAATGAGTAATGAATGCGCGGCAATGTTCATGCTATAGTCATTTCACTTAATAATTCCCCATGGCTGCAAATGTCAGCTTTTTGCGCTTGCGCTGCTCATGTACTAAAATGTACACTGCGCTGCGGTTCTCAAAAGCTCCCATTTTCGCTGAATGGGGAA
>JAKFUW010000216.1 GCA_021732545.1 Alphaproteobacteria bacterium
CCCCCCCACATCGTGCGCTTAAAAAGGCTCCGCTATCAAAGTTGGCATCGCGGCTGCAAGGAAACCGATGTGATTTTAGGCCATTATTGCGACGCGCATCTGGAGCACGCAACCGAGGAAGAAATCGCGCTGATGGAGGCGTTCTTGGAAGAAGATGATTATGATATCTGGCAGTGGGTGGGCTATGATGTGCCGCCGCCCGATGCGCGTTACGCCCCGCTGATTGCCAAGCTTCAACAATTTAAAGCAAGCACTCCCTGATTTCATGAGCCTGGCCCAACACCTCGCATCACTGTCTGCCGCGCAGCCGCTTGAGCTAAAAGGCGTGCCTGCGTGCTCGCATGGCTATGTGTTGGCAGGCTGGCTCAAAGGTGGTTCGCGCTCGATCATTCATGTGGTGCCCAGCGACCGTGAGCTTTATGCCACGCAAACCTTGGCGCACTATTTTTTAAAGCCGCATCAGGTGATGGCCTTTCCTTCGTGGGATTGCCTGCCCTATGACCGCGTATCGCCCGCACACGCCATCACTGCCGAGCGCATCCGCACGCTCACTAGCTTGGCGCGGTGCGATGCTAACGATCCTGTGCTGGTCATCACGACCATCGGCGCGCTGATGCAAAAGCTGCCGCCACGCAGCACCATCGGCGCATCGGCGCTGACTATTCGCAAAGGCACGCCATTGGTGCGCGAGGCGCTGCTGAATTTTATGACCTCCAACGGCTATAGCCGCGTGGGCAAAGTGATGGAGCCTGGCGAATTTGCGGTGCGTGGTAGCATCATCGATGTGTTTGCCCCAGCTTGCGACGATGCCGTGCGAATTGATTTGTTCGGCGACGAAATTGAAAGCCTCAAATTTTTCGATACGCTTACTCAAAAAAGCCATACCGAAACCGATAAGATCGAGTTTCAACCCGTTAGCGAAGTGCTGCTTAATACGGAAACGATTGAGCGTTTTCGCAGCGGCTACCGCGAGCATTTTGGCGCCGTCACCAAGCAAGACCCGCTCTATGAGGCGATTTCCGCGCATCGCACGTTTGCTGGGATGGAGCATTGGCTGCCGCTCTTTTATGAGCGACTCGACACACTGTGCGAATATGTCCACCAACCCGTTTTAAGCTTTGATGATGCCATGTTTGCGGTGCGTGATGATCGCACTGAATTGCTGCATGATTATTATAAAGCAAGGCAGGCTCCGCTCAAACATGAGGCCACCTATCATCCGCTGCCGCCCGATGCGCTCTATCTGAGCGATGCGCAGTGGAGCGCGATGTGCGCGGCGCACCCCAATGTCACGCTCTCGCCTTTTGCGGCGGAATTGGCAGCGACGATTGAAGGGCTTGCACCCAGCCCCATTTTTGCGAGCCGAACCGCAACCACCGAACATGGATTATCAGCGCTGGAAAATCTGGCAGCAGCACTCGCTGTTCGCAAAAAACCTGCACTCATCGCCTGCCATTCGCAAGGAAGCATGGAGCGTTTGCAGCAGATGCTGGTGCATCATGGTATTGCCGTGTCATCCTGCGGATCGCAAAGCGATAGCGCAGGATCTATCCTGTCAGATGCTGCGCTGGCTTCGCCCCGCAGCATGACGAATCAGGGTATCAATCTCATCATACTCCCCATCGAAAAAGGGTTTGAGTGCGAAGATTTTTTAATGCTATCCGAGCAGGATATTTTGGGTGAGCGCGTGATTCGCACGCAAAAACGCAAGCGCCAATCGGAATCCTTTATCGCCGAAGCGGGCAGCTTTGGCATCGGCGAATTGATGGTGCACCGCGAGCATGGCATCGGGCGGTTTGATGGCCTGATCACGGTCGAAGTAACAGGCCACAAACATGACTGCCTGAAACTGATTTATGCCGATGATACCAAGTTATTTTTACCCGTTGAAAACATGGATCTCATCACGCGCTACGGTTCGGATTCTGAAGACGTGGTGCTCGATAGGCTCGGTGCAGGGTCATGGCAGCGGCGCAAAGCCGCACTCAAAAACCGCATCCGTATGGCTGCTGAGGAGTTGCTAAAAATCGCGGCCAAACGGCTGATGAATGAAGCGCCTGTTCTGGTGGCACCATCCGAACTTTATGCCGAATTTTGCGCGCGCTTTCCTTATTGCGAAACCGAGGATCAACAGCAAGCGATTGATGATGTGCTGGCCGATTTAGCCGATGGCAAACCGATGGACAGACTGATTTGTGGCGATGTGGGCTTTGGTAAAACCGAAGTGGCAATGCGCGCAGCCTTTGCGGCAGTCTCATCCGATAATCCGGTGCAGGTTGCCATCATCGCACCCACCACTTTACTTGCCCGCCAGCATGCCCAAAATTTTATCAGTCGCTTTCGTGATTTGCCGTTTGTGGTCAAAACCTTGTCCCGGCTTGTGCCCGCCAAAGATGCGACCATCACTCGCGAATTATTATCAGAAGGAAAAGTCGATATTATTATTGGCACTCACGCGCTGCTCAGCAAGCAAGTGAGCTTCAAAAATTTAGGACTAGTCATTGTCGATGAGGAACAACATTTTGGTGTGGCGCAAAAAGAAAAACTCAAATCCATGCGCGCCAGTTGCCATGTGCTAACGCTTTCAGCCACACCGATTCCGCGCACGTTGCAAATGTCGCTTACCGGTGTGCGCGATCTCAGCCTCATTACCACGCCGCCCGTTGACCGCTTAGCGGTTCGTACCTTTGTGATGCCATTCGATAGTGTGGTACTGCGCGAGGCCATCTTGCGAGAATTTCATCGTGGCGGCAAAGTATTTTATGTCACGCCGCGCATCAAATACATGCCCGAACTGGTGATTAAATTGCGCGAGCTGGTGCCCGAAATTAAAATCGCTGCCGCTCACGGCCAAATGACACCCAGCCAGCTCGATGGCTTGATGAATGATTTTTATGACGGAAAATATGACCTGTTACTTTCCACCGCCATCATCGAATCGGGGCTCGATGTTCCCACCGCCAATACCATGATTATCGACCATGCCGAAATGTTTGGTCTCGCTCAGCTTTATCAGCTACGTGGGCGTGTGGGTCGCGGCAAGGTGCGTGCTTATGCTTATTTCACGCTGCCGCACCAAAAAACACTCACGCCGCACGCCATGAAACGGCTCGAGGTCATGCAAACGCTTGATAGCCTCGGTGCTGGCTTTGCGCTCGCCAGCCACGATATGGACATTCGCGGATTTGGAAATTTGCTCGGCGAAGAACAATCCGGCCATGTGCGCGAAGTCGGCATTGAACTCTATCAACAGATGCTAGAAGACATGATCGATCAGCTTCGTCGTGGTGGCAAAGAAGCGCAAGAATCGACCCATGATTGGAGCCCGCAAATTAACCTCGGTGTATCGGTGATGATTCCAGAATCCTATGTGGATGATCTGGAGTTGCGGATGAGCCTTTATAAACGCCTATCAACGCTAGTGACCACCGATGAAGTGGAAAGTTTTGCGGCCGAACTCATCGACCGTTTTGGATCGCTACCCGATGAAGTCAAACAACTGCTCGAAGTGCTGCGCATCAAGCAATGGTGCAAACTCGCAGGCATTGAGCGCATTGATGTGGGGCCAAAGGGTGCGGTGCTATCCTTCCGCCAGAATCGCTTCGCCAAGCCCGAAGCATTGCTGCAATGGATTATGACCAAACCCAAACTTTATAAACTTCGCCAAGATCAAAAATTGGTGGTGATGCAGGAATATAAAAACGCCGCTGATAGAATGGAAAAAATCACGCAATCGCTGGAGTCGATAGCGGCGCTTGCAGCATAAGTGGCGCATGGCGATTGATGGTTTTAATTTCCACATTCGGGTCTGGGCAATGATTGCCATGCTCGTGCCCACCCGTGGCATGATGCGCGCCATGACCCAAAGCCGACATACCTACTCCCATCGCAACCCCGCAACTAACCAAATGCGATACAAATAACGAGCTAAGCGATGCCGCCGCACCGCCTGCACTGGCGGTTGCTCCTTGTGCGCCCAGTTTGCCGAAACTATCTCTGGCAAAGTTCATCACAGCATCGCGTGATTCTACACTTAAACCATAATCAAAATATC
>JAKFUW010000219.1 GCA_021732545.1 Alphaproteobacteria bacterium
GGCATTGAAGTGGGGCACATCTTTTTGCTTGGGAGTAAATATACCGATGCCATGAAAGTGGATGTGCAAGATGCCAGCGGCAAGCCTGCGCGTGTTGAAATGGGAACGTACGGCATTGGCGTATCGCGCTTAGCGGGTGCCATTATCGAGGCCAGCCACGACGAAGCGGGAATCATTTGGCCAGAATCGGTGGCACCCTTTCACGTTGGAATTATCAATCTGCGTGCCGATGATGAGCAGTGCAACATTATGAGCGAAGGCTTGTATAGCAAGCTACAAGAGCAAGGCTTCAGCGTGCTTTATGATGATACCGATGGTCGCGGTGGTGCAAAATTTGCCACGATGGATTTGATCGGGTTGCCGTGGCAGATGGCGGTGGGACCGCGCAGTGCCGCCCAAGAACGGGTGGAGCTTAAACACCGTAAATCGGGCGAAAAACACGAGCTATCGCTGGAAGATGCGATTGCACGTATCAGATCATAAAATCCCTCCCCCGCGCGCGGGGGAGGTTAGGTGGGGGAATAAAAATTGATAAAGCTGGTATCTATTCCCCCCTCTAACTCCCCCCGTAAACGGGGGGAGGATATATGCGAGGCCATCTGATGTGCGTGCATCCGTGTGTCTGGTTGATTGCCAAGCGCTACCTTCGGCCTAAGCGCCGCGAGGGATTTGTCTCCGTGATCACCGGTTTTTCGGTTGTCGGCATCATGCTGGGCGTTGCCACTCTCATTCTTGTCACATCGTTGATGAACGGCATCCGCGAAGAAATGCTGCGGGTGTTTTCTGGCGTGGAAGGCCACATCAAAGTCTATGGTGCAAGCGCGCCACTGCCCGATGATGATGATAGCGTGACCTTCGCGCTCAAAGACGAGCCATCGGTCAAAAAAATCTATGGCAAAATCGAAGGCCAGGTGATGGTGACTGCAAGCGGCACCGCGCAAGGTGCACAGGTGATGGCGTGGCAGTTAAATGCGCCACAAAATGATGCGTGGCTGAAGCAACATTTTCCAGATAACGCACTGCAAGCCTTAGCGCGCAATGAAGGCGTGGTGCTGGGAGAGCGCTTGGCGAAAAATCTGCGCGTGGGCGTGGGCGATAGCATCACCCTGATTTCGCCGCAGGGACGCACCACCTTTGCGGGGTTCGTTCCGCGCATGAAAAGCTATGTAGTAACCGGCACGTTTTCGCTGGGGATGCATTTGTATGATAGCAGCCTGATTGTGATGCCGCACACACAAGCGCAGCTTTATTTTAACCTGATGGCAGCGGGTGCGCCGCGCCACCATTATGACGAAGTGGTGCTGAAAAATGCGGATGATGCACAGCGCGTGGCGGCGCTTTTGCGGGAAAAACTACGCGCAGATTATCGTGTCTATGATTGGCAACAAACCAATCAATCGATCTTTGCGGCGCTCAATGTGCAACGCAATGTGATGGTGATTATTCTGGCGCTGATTATTGTGGTGGCTGCGTTCAATATTATTTCCAGCCTCATCATGCTGGTGCAGGACAAAAGCGGTGACATTGCCATCTTGCGAACGCTCGGTGCGCAGCGTGCTCAGATCATGGCGATCTTTTGCATCAATGGAACACTCACCGGATTGGTCGGAACCTTGCTGGGCTTAGGTTTGGGGCTGCTGTTAGCTAACAATCTGGAGGCCATTAAACAAGGAGTGGAAGTGTTGATTGGTCAGGAAATTCTGGTCGATCAGATTTATTTTCTCTCCACCTTGCCCACCAAAATTGAGCCATCGCAGGTCATCGTCATTGTGCTAATGTCGATGGTCTTGTCGTTGGTGGCGACGATCTATCCTGCGTGGCGCGCCTCAACCATTCAACCTGCCGAGGCGTTGCGCTATGAGTAATCCTATTCTTGAGTTGCACACTATCACGCGCACTTATGTGCAAGGTGCGCTGAATGTTCCGGTGCTAAAAGGTGTCAATTTTGAGTTGAAATCTGGTCAGATGGCAGCACTCGTAGGCCCCAGCGGTTCGGGCAAATCAACCATTTTACAAATTGCAGGGTTGCTCGATTTACCAGATAGTGGCGTGATAAAAATTCAAGACCGTGATGTCAGCGCCATGGGCGATCGCGAGCGCACCATGTTACGCAATAAAAGCATCGGTTTTGTGTTTCAATTTCATCATTTGCTGCCTGAATTTTCAGTGCTCGAAAATGTCTGTATGCCAGCGCGATTCGCGAATATGAAGCTGTCGGATGCGAAAGAACGCGCTGCACATTTGATCGATGCGGTAGGGTTATCGCACCGCACTCTGCACCGCCCCACCGAGCTTTCTGGCGGCGAGCAGCAACGCGTGGCGATCGCGCGCGCGCTCATCAATCAGCCCGCATTGATTCTTGCCGATGAGCCCACTGGCAACCTCGATAAAGCCCATAGCGATGATATTTTTGCGCTGATGTTAACCGTCATTCGCAAACAAGGAGCAGCAGCATTGATCGTCACGCACAACATGGATTTAGCGCGCCAGATGGATGTGATGATGCGCATGGAGCATGGCAAAATGGTTGCCGCTGCATGAGCGAGCTTTCTGATTTTATCCATCTGCGCGTTCGCAGTCCTTATTCGTTATTGCGCGGCGCGATGCGATTTTCCGATACCATCAAGCTGTGCCAAAAATATGAGATGCCAGCGGTTGCGATTGCCGATCATGATAATTTATTTGGCTCGCTCGAATTTTCGGAATATGCAAAAAAACAAGGTATCCAGCCGATTATCGGCGCAACATTATCGCTTAAACCGCTTGGCGAACCGACTCAAACCCATCAACATATTGTGCCTGATGAATTGCTGTTGATTGCCAAGGACGAGGCGGGTTACGCCAACCTGATGGCGCTTTCGAGCTTGTCTTACACGCAGCCGATTGACGGTCAATCACCGGTCATTTCATACGAGCAATTAGCGCAGCATGCGGGTGGATTAATTGCACTGACCGCAGGCATTTATGGCGGTTTTGGCAAGGCACTTTTAAACAAGCGCAGTGTGGATGCTGCCAAGCTTTTGGAGTGGTTGAAAGAGCATTTTGATGATCGTTTATATATCGAACTCATGCGCCACGGGTTAGAAGCAGAAAAAATCATTGAAGCCGAAATGTTGGCGCTGGCGGCTGAACACAACATTCCCGTGGTCGCCACTAATCATGTCTATTTTGCGCATGCCACCATGTTTGAAGCGCATGACGCGCTGATCTGTGTGGGAGGTGGGCGTTATGTTTCGGAAGAAGATCGTCCGCGTGTGAACCGCGAGCATTATTTTAAAACGCCAAAAGAAATGCGGATGTTGTTTGCCGATATCCCTGAGGCGATTAAAAACACCATTCATATTGCCAGGCGTTGCAGTGTTTTTTCACCCTCGCGCGCTCCCATTTTACCAAGCTTTCAAAGTGTGGATGAACAGGGTAATAACCTCACCGAATCCGAAGCGTTGCAAAAAATGGCTCGCGAAGGATTAGAGCAGCGCTTGCGCGATCATGTGCTGAGCGATGCGATGGATGTGGCCACACGCGATGAGGCCATCAAGCTCTATCAAAACCGTTTGGAATTTGAGATGGATGTGATCATCACCATGAAATTTCCAGGCTATTTTTTGATTGTATCAGACTTCATCATCTGGGCAAAAAAGCAAGGCATTCCGGTGGGACCAGGGCGTGGATCGGGTGCGGGATCGCTCGTTGCGTGGGTGCTGCAGATCACCGACCTTGACCCCATTCGTTTTGGCCTGATTTTTGAACGTTTCCTAAATCCAGAGCGCGTATCAATGCCCGATTTCG
This sequence comes from Alphaproteobacteria bacterium, assembly GCA_021732545.1. Classification (GTDB taxonomy): domain Bacteria; phylum Pseudomonadota; class Alphaproteobacteria; order Rickettsiales; family UBA3002; genus JAKFUW01. The sequence goes on from JAKFUW010000219.1 coordinate 3,790, forward strand.
ATATCGATTTTTGTCAAGAGCGGCGTGACGAAGTGATTCAATATGTGCAGCAAAAATATGGTGCAGACCGTGTGGCGCAGATCATCACATTTGGTAAGCTTCAAGCGCGTGCGGTGCTGCGCGATGTGGGGCGCGTGCTACAAATGCCCTATGGTCAGGTGGATCGTATTTGTAAGCTGGTGCCCAACAACCCTGCTGCACCCGTAACCTTGGAGCAGGCGATTGGGCTGGAGCCTGAAATCAGGCGCATGATGGAATCGGA
>JAKFUW010000213.1 GCA_021732545.1 Alphaproteobacteria bacterium
CAAACTGAAGGAAGAAGGCATCATTCACCGTGTGAAAATCCATGAGGTGCGCGCCGATAAACATATCGAGCTTGGGCCATTTAAACTCGAGATGATTGGTCTGACGCACTCGATTCCTGAGATGCAAGCCATTGCCATTCGCACCGATGCGGGCATCGTGATGCACACCGGCGATTGGAAGCTGGATGAGGCACCGATGGTAGGCCCCGTGACGGACGAAGCGCGCTTAAAGCAATATGGCGACGAAGGCGTGCTGGCGATGGTGTGCGATTCCACCAATGTGATGGTGGAGGGCGAATCGGGCTCGGAATCGCATGTACGGCAAAACCTTGCAGAGGTCATTGGGGCTTGCGAAAACCGCGTGCTAGTCACCACCTTTGCATCGAACATTTCGCGCTTGGAATCAATTTTATACGCTGCGCGTGATGCGGGGCGCTCGGTTGGCTTAGCTGGAAAATCGCTGTGGCGCATCACCGATGCCGCCAAACAAGCGGGTTATTTAAAAGACGTGCCGCCATTTTTATCCGATCACGAAGCGATGAAACTACCCAAAGATAAATGCCTGATTGTGTGCACGGGGTGCCAGGGCGAATCGCGCGCGGCTTTAACTAAAATCGCGCAGCAAGAACATCCAGCCATCCGTCTTTCGCCCAAAGACACGGTGATTTTTTCCTCGCGGATGATTCCGGGCAATGAATCTCGTATCGGGTGGATGCAAAATAAACTCACCACCTTGGGGCTGGAAATTATCAGCGACCGCGATGGATTTATTCATGTGTCGGGGCACCCGTGTCGTGGCGAGCTGGAGCGTATGTATAAGCTTGTGCGCCCGCAGATCGCGATTCCGGTGCATGGTGAAGCGCGCCACATTCACGAGCACGCCAAATTTGCGCAATCGCTGGGTGTTTCTGAAACCATCGAAGCCACTAACGGCGCGGTGATTGAACTGAAAAAAGGCGAAACACCTCGTGTGGTGGGTATGGTGGAGTGGGGCTACACCGCCATGGATGGCACCAGCCTGATCGATACCAACTCCATTGTGCTTCGCACGCGGCGCAAGCTGCGCGATGCGGGGTGTGTGGTACTATCGATGGTGATTGATAAAAAAGGCAAAGTGGTAGGACAGCCTCAAATTTCGGGGCCCGGAACACTCGATCCTGCGGCGGATCAACACATTATCACCATGATTCAAAAAGAAACCGCGCACGAGATTGAAAAGATCATCGAGAGCAAAAAAGAACGGATGATTGATGAGCGCATGCGCGGCATTATGCGCCGGATTCTCAACGCCGAAATCGGCAAAAAACCCGTGCTCGATATTCATATTCATCAGCTGTAATATAGGCGCTTAACTTTATGTTGCCACAAACCTGTCACCCCGTCGCATGACAGGGTCTGGTGAGGTTAACGCATGCAGCGCCAGACCCCGCAATGAATGCGGGGTGACAGCCTGTGGAATAATACGGTAAAGTGCGATATCTAACGCGAAACATCATTTTTCTCGCGTGCTTCTTGTTGTTCAAAATAGCGATCTTCCCACGTGTTGGTGCGCTCTTCTGCGTTGCGATAATATTCTTTCTGCCGCTGGGCATTAATGGCTTTTTGATCCATTCCCTGTGAGGGTTGCCGTGCTTGCCCTTTTGCTGGTTGTTGCCTGGGAGGAGGCAAAGGAGCGGGAGGCGGTGTATCTCCTGTCAACCCTAACACACTGCCCACCGCATAACCGATGGTGAAAACCGAACCCGTAATGAGAGCGCCCGTGAGCGAGCCAACGAATAGATTAGGCAGCAACGCCGTCCATTGATTTGCAATAGAGGTAAATAAAAAACTGCCAGTTCCAGCATTGGCAATGAGGTCTGCGGCCGCAATCGCGCAGCCGATCACGCTGCCCAGCCACGCGCCTTTGCCTGCTGATTCCATCAAGGACATATTAACACCTTATAATCTTCATTGACTTGATTCCATTCTAGCATCAAGATGTTATTGTAATATTAAGCTTTTATGACATCGAGCGCTCATGTCTTCCTTTGAATATACGATGATTTATGTGCTCAGCTGGTGGATGGTGCTGCTGATGGCTTTGCCGTTTCGTACGCAAGCCCACGAATCTGGCGATGCGTTGATCTATAAAGCAGCGCCCAAACGCACCTATTTAAAACAAAAAATCATCATCACCACGCTGCTTGCTATCCCTGCTACTTTTGGTATCGCTGCAATTATTACGTCGGGGTGGTTTGAATGAGCATGGTTTTATCTTGTCACCCCGCACTTGTTGCGGGGTCTCGTGAATATAGATGGAGACCCCGCAATGAATGCGGGGTGACAGTTTTATGTTTGCTGCTGAGCTTATTCCTATCCTCTTTAGCATCCGCCCAAACCATCCGAGTGGGCGGCAAAAATGGTTGCACTCCGCCAGCCTATCAACCCTCGGCGGATGTTGACTATAAAGATGGTGTGGATGCAAAAGGTTGGGCGGTGCAACCTGCCGATCTAAACGCGCAATCAGCGGCAATAGATGCTCTGAAAAATCCAGTGATTAATTTGGAAATTCCGCTTGCGCCCTATATCAAACAGCAAAATCAGGCGGCTGATTTGTCTCAGGCTAAGTTGCAGTTTGGTGAAATAAAAGTGCAAAATGATAATTCCATTACGCTCAATGGCAATTCACTTAACAGCTCACCAAGCGAGGTTCCGTGTGAATAAATTTTATGCCTGTTTGGCGCTGTGTTTTTTGCTTGCGGCGTGCGGTCCACCACCGGATGAATTTTATTGTCAGAATGCTGGCGAAAAACCTGGAACCAAAGAATATGGCGATTGCCTGCGCTATTATCGCGAGCAGGATGCCATTTTCCAGAATGATCTGGCGGTGTGTAGTCAGCAAGCCGATCTCACCTATCCGCAAACATTGTATGATACAGGCGGCAGCCGCCGCGCTACCGTGTTTGGTGGCTATGGGCACGGTTTTGATGGTGAATACGGCTTTGGCGATTCGCGGCGCATCTGGATTGATGAAGAACCCGATGAGCAACATAATGCGCAAGTGGATGCGCTGCGTCAGCGGATTATTTTGCCCTGCATGAATGCCGCAGGGTGGCGCGGTAGCGATAGCTGGGAGCGCGGGCGGATTGAGACTAAACGGCGGCGGCGCTGAATTAGAGTGTCGCCCCGCACTTGTTGCGGGGCCTCCGTCAAGTTGGATGGGGATGCCGCAATGAATGCGGCATGACAGGTTATCGTTACCCCACGCCCCTCGCCACTCATTCCTCCATGCGCTTTCTAAAGTCCGTTGCCCATTCGTCCTTTTGCGATTGACGCGAGCGCGCAACGGCCAGCGAATTAGCGGTGACATCTTCAGTGACCACTGAACCCGCGCCCACATAGGCGCCATCGCCCACCACCACGGGGGCTACGAGTGCGGAGTTGGAGCCGATAAACACATCGCGCCCAATTTCGGTATGGTATTTTTTGTAGCCATCATAGTTGCAGGTAATGGTGCCCGCGCCGATATTGGCATTTTCGCCCACATGCGCATCGCCGATATAAGACAGATGCGAAATTTTGGCACCATGTTCAATCTCGGCTTTTTTGAGCTCCACAAAATTGCCGATTTTGCAATCGACCCCGATGCTGGTGCCAGGGCGGATACGCGCGAATGGCCCCACCACCGAATAATCGCCGATCACTGCGCCTTCAATGTGTGAGAAGGCGCGGATTTCCACGCCGTCACCAATCACCACCTGCTCGCCAATCACCACATTCGGCTCGATACTCACATCATAACCAAATTCGGTATCGGCACATAAAAACACCGTTTCAGGTGCAATCATGCTCACCCCTTGTGCCATCGCGGCGGCCCGCAACCGAGCTTGCATGGCGAATTCTGCGGCGGCTTGGTCGGCACGCGAATTGACACCCATGGCTTCGGCAGCGGTGCCTTGCACCATGCGGCACACAAAACCCATATTGCGCGCCACCGCCACAATATCGGTCAGGTAATATTCGCCCTGATGATTTTCGTTGCTGATGCG
>JAKFUW010000123.1 GCA_021732545.1 Alphaproteobacteria bacterium
AAGGAGAATTATGATGGAATGCCGCTTAGTGGAAGAACAGGACGCGTCTACGCAAGTACGGGAGATTTATACTGAAATTAAAAATACACTCAACACAGCAGAATTGCCAAACTGGATTAAAGCGCTAGGCGCCCACCCATCGCTGCTGAAGGCGAATTGGGAGAAGGTTAAGCACACGATTGTTGAGGGCACGATCCCCGCCTTACTCAAGGAACTGATTATCTTTCGCGTATCGGTGATCAACGGTTCTCCATATTGTTCGGCTTGCCATGCCCACAGCGCGCTGCAGCTCGATAAAAGCCTCAATTTCGACGACATGATGGCTCTGAGCAAAGGCGAAACGTTGGCGCAATTACCTAAGCCCTATCAGGTTGCGCTTGAAATCATACCGCGTGTAACGGCGGATCCACATTCCTTTGCCGATGCGGATATGCAAGCACTCAAGGCGCAGGGTTTTAACGACTTCGAGGTAATGGAGCTTTTTGCACAAGGCGACATCGCGTTGATGTTTAACGCCATCACCATGCTTTACCGCGTACCGCTTGACCCCGACTACAAGCCAGTGATCGACAGCTCGCTGCATGATACGTGCCGCGTGATTGCATCATGAAGCATAATGTGACGACTGCACTTTAGCACCATGAGCGATGATTCGTTACAGCAAATACTGCGCTATGATAATATACTCGCCTTTTCTGCGGGCTTACGTAAAGCCCTTGATCTGGAGGCGATATGCGCGCAATTGATAAAATCATGGCCGCTGATTTCAAGCGTGCCGCAGTTTGCCTTTGCGTTGGTGCATCAGTCCGATAACCGACTGGATGTGTTTCGCCGTAACACGCTTGAAAAAAATCTGGATGATGTAGACGCGCAGCGATTGCTACTGGAACTGGATACGGTAAGCAAATGCCAGGCGGGCGAAACAACGCACCCGCTTTTAACATTCTTCTTTCCCGATATGACGCCACTCACGGCGGAAATTTTTCCAAGAAACCTTAAGGGTGTGGGCGTGCATTATGTGTATGCGATCGCCACGACGGACGCAAAGTTTACACGCCTTGACTACAAATTCGCTAAACTCGCATTTGACAACCTTGAGCAAGTATTACTTGCGTTTTATCAAGAGCATTTGATTGCGCTGCATGCCGAGCGCGAAAAATACCTGCAAAAAGTACTGCAAATTAATGAAGGACTTATTAAAGCAGAACAAATCGCCCAGGAACAGGCAGAAAAAGCAAATCTGGCCAATCAGGCAAAAAGCGATTTTCTTGCCAATATGAGCCACGAAATACGTACCCCAATGAATGGGGTGCTCGGCATGGTTGGTTTGTTACAAGATACGGATTTGAATGCCGAGCAGCGAAATCTCATTGATGTGTTGAAAAAATCTGGTGAGGGGTTACTCGAAATCATCAACGATATTCTGGATATTTCGAAAATCGAAGCGGGCAAGTTAACGCTGGTGCCTACAGCGTTCGAACTTGAAACTATCGTGATGGAAACTACAGATATTATGGCGCTTCGAGCAAGTGAAACAGGCCTTGAAATGATGGTTTATTTCGCACCCGATTTGCCGCACATGGTGGTGGGAGACCCGCTTCGCTTCAGGCAAATTCTGATGAATTTAATTAGTAATGCCATTAAATTTACACCAACGGGTTATGTGCTGGTGCGCGTGAAATGCGCGTATGAAACGCCTGATCAATTGCAGCTGATGGTGCAGATAAAAGATAGCGGCATTGGTATTCCACCCGAAAAAATTAGCCATATCTTTGAGAAATTCTCCCAGGCCGAGGAATCGACTACCCGCAAGTTCGGGGGGACTGGCTTGGGGCTTACCATATGCAACCGGCTGCTAGAGATAATGGGTGGTACCATCTGCGTTGAAAGCGTACTGGGCGAAGGTTCGAATTTTAATTTCACCATTCCGATGGAACATGCCAAACAACCCGCGTTGTTGCCAAGCCAAATTCCTGCAGTGGAGTTGCGGGGTTTGCGCGCACTGATCATGGATGCAAACCCCATCAGCACCACTATCCTTGAAGAATATTTGCAAAATTGGAACATGCGCTATGATAGATGCGTCACTGCTGAGCAGGCACTTCTTATGCTTGAACGTGCAACGATTGATAACGATCCTTATATTTTTGCATTACTCGATTACCGTGCCAACGACAATTACGCCCTGCAACTTACGGAATGGGTAAAAAATTCGACGCATAAGCTCGACCCTACTTTGTTCCTGATCACCTCGCAAAATCAAATCATTAGCAGCAGCAGTCTTACCGAAAAAGGTTTTTCGGGGATGTTTATGCGGCCATTTTCCGCCAATCAGTTGAAAGCGGCATTGCAGGTGATGTGGCAGGCCAAACAGACTCATCAAAAACTCCCGCTCGTTACCCGCCACTCCATCATGCAGATGATGAAACCAGAAATGCCACAATCCGCAGTCATTACCTCAGATATGTTTGCGGGGGTGCGTATATTGGCCGTCGATGACATGAAGGTGAATCTGATGCTTATCGTCAAAGTGCTGCAAAAACATGGCTGCCATGTGGTTAGTGCAGTGAATGGCCTTGAGGCCGTACTGAAAATGAAGCAAGAAACGTTCAGTGCAGTTTTTATGGATTGCCAGATGCCCCAGATGGATGGTTTTGAGGCGACGCGTGCTATTCGCCGCGAAGAAAAGGCCGCCGGTATTCATACCCCCATTATCGCTGTGACGGCCGATGCATTGATTGGTGACCGCCAGAAATGCCTCGATTGCGGCATGGATGATTATTTGAACAAACCCTTTAAGCCAGTGCAAATTACCCAAATGCTTACCAAATGGTGTCTGACATAAGGGGTGGAAGATTTTTTTACCCTGTATTTAACCTGCTATCAGCGTAACACTCAAATCAATGATATGTGATGAAGAAAATACGTTCTATTGGATTACTTATCGGCATCCGTCTGCATCGTGATGGCGTTGGTATCACTCGCAAGTTCTCCTAGCTTTTCTGTATTGCGCGCGGCCAGCATAACACGTGCGCCTTGTGCATGTGCCATTCGTGCCAATGCACCGCTAATGCCATTGCCAGCACCGATAATCACGATGTTATTATATTTCATATCAGCTGGCAAAGCGGGAATTCTGCGGAAACATGTGGCGGCGCGCCTCATCATCCATCTCAGCTTTAAAACTGTGGCGTTCTTTCAATGCCTGGGCGCGCTTCGCAGCAGGGCGCGCACTGATCTCGTCGGTCAGGCGCTTGACATTGGGCAGTTTCTCCATGGCGTTTTCGCCTAGAATAAACCCAAGATGCGTGGCCCAACCCCAAAGGGCCATATCAACCAGCGTGTAGGTGTTTCCCAGCATATAGGTGGATTTGCCTAGCTGATCGTTTATAATCTCCCAATGACGCCATGCCTCAAAATCATAGCGATTCAACGCATATTCTTTCGGTTCTGGCGCAAAATGTTTAAAATGCACGAACTGTCCGGAATAAGGCCCGATGCCGCTGGCGACAAACATCAGCCACGAGAGCATTTGCGCGCGGTCTTTTGGCGTGTTAGGCGAAAGGAACTTGCCAGTTTTTTCGGCAAGATACAGTAAGATGGCGTTGCTATCGAACAGTACCGCATCTCCATCCACCAGCGCCGGCAATTTGGCATTCGGATTGATCGCTTTAAACGCTGACAAGTGCTGCTCGCCTTTGCGGGAGTCAATCGGCACAACTTCATACGGAAGCTCCGTCTCTTCAAGCATGAGTGCGACTTTTAGGGGATTGGGGGTGGGATGATAATAGAACTTGAGCATGAGAAATCCTTTCACAAGCAAAACGTTTACTGTCGAGAAATTATAGCTTATTTCGTAAAGCGCAATGCCAATGTTTTATAGAAACCTCTGCAAAAGCGGTATTAGGGTTGGGTGATTAAGGGTCGTTGATTTTTTGTGAGATGATTTGTCTTGGTTTGATGTTTTTTTGCGGTGATTAAGTGGCGATTTGGTATCGGCTGGTAGTGAGA
>JAKFUW010000221.1 GCA_021732545.1 Alphaproteobacteria bacterium
TGGGTGCGGCAGAAAGTGGCGCAACCGGAGGCCCGATTAGCATGATTGTGGGAGTGCCGGTCAGCTTTTTTGTGGCAGACCGCACCGCACGAAAAAAGCTGGAAGGACTGACCGATGATTTTCGCAAAGATATCGCCAAGCAATTTGGGATTGAGCCTGAACAGGTAACCAATCAGACGATGTTGATTGCCGCCAAATATCACCCGGGATTGCGCCAAGCCATTCAGACGATTTACCTTCAAAAAGATTCGCACCCTAAAGTCAATGCAATGGGTATGGGCGGTATGGCAGCGGGCATGGCGGGTGGGGCTGGGCTTGCTGTTGGGCTAACTTCGATGCTGGCATTATCGAACCCTGTGGGATGGGTTGTCGGTGGAGCATTATCACTAGGTGGAATGTTTGCTGGCACTACCGTTGGTACCCAAATCGGCGAAACTATGTTCGGTGTGAATGACGAAAAAAACCCACAATTTCATATCGCAAAGATTCACGAAAAACGCCAGCATAAAAAACCGATCAGTGCGCTGGATGTGTTTGCACTTCGAGTTTCGCAAAACCCCAAAATGCAATCAGCGATTAAATATCAGTATAACGAAGATTTTTTCCACATGACCGAAGTTGAACAACGCGGCGTGATGGCTGAATCCAAAGGGCTTGCGATGGCGTGCTTGCACGATGCACGAGCCTGTGCGCGCCCTGATGCGAACCCTAACGATCTGATGTTTGGCGCGCTGCCAAGCCCAATTGCGGAATTTGCCAATCTGCAACAAGCCGCGGGCGAAAATCCTGGTAAATGGAGCGCAAGCGTACGTGCTTCGCAAATGCAAGGTGCATCACAATCGATGGTTGACGCCAGGTAATTGATAGTCACATTCTCTTTCCGTCATCGCCCGAGTTTACGTTAGTAAACTATAGGGCGATCCAGAGATTATAAGGAACTGGATTCCCCTATAATGCGCCTTCGGCACATTCGGGGAATGACGAAAACTGTATCATCCCCTTTTTTAAACGGAGTTTTTATGACGTTTCATGACGTGCAATTTCCTGCGGATATTTCTTATGGATCATCGGGTGGGCCAGCCTATCTGACCGATGTGGTCAGCACACTCAGCGGCCACGAACATCGTAATATTAATTGGGCGCAAGCGCGTGCAACTTACAACGTATCTCACGGGGTGAAAACGCAAATGCAACTTGATGCGTTGATTGCGTTTTTTCGTGCACGCAAAGGCCGCGCCCATAGCTTTCGATTTAAAGACTGGACGGATTATCAGGTGGTGGCGCAAACCATCGCAACAGGCACCGGATCGCAAACGGCGTTTCAATTGATCAAATACTATAGCAGTGGTGCAGAGATTGAATCACGTACCATTACCAAGCCCGTTGCCGCCACGGTGAAAATCTATTTTGGCAGCACGCTGCAAACCAGTGGGTGGACATTGAATGCAACCACAGGAGTGGTAACCTTCGCATCGCCTCCCGCAGGTGGCGTGGTGGTGAAGGTCGACTTTGAATTTGATGTGCCCGCTCGTTTTGATACCGATCAACTTTCGGCATCGCTCGATACTTACGGCGTGCGTTCGTGGCGGGATATTCCGATTGTTGAGGTTCGCAACTAACGGTTTCGTCATTGCGAGCGAGCCTAGCGAGCGTGGCAATCTAACTTACATGAAAATGGATCGCCACGGTGCTAGCGCACCTCGCGATGACGGCCTTGAAATCAAAGAAAGAGACATCATGAAAACGATTTCCGCTTCACTAAAAAATCATTTGCAGCAAGACGTCACCACGCTTGCAACGTGTTGGAAAATTACGCGGCGCGATGGCACCGTGATGGGTTTTACCGATCACGATAAAAACCTTGCGGTGTCGGGTGTCAATTATCTGGCAGCAACGGGATTTACGCCAACATCCATTGAGAGTTCGTCATCGCTCAGCGTGGATAATTTGGATGTGGAAGGCGTGCTCGATTCGAGCGCGATTACAGAAGAAGATTTGCTGGCAGGGCGTTATGATTTTGCACAAGTCGATGTGTTTATGGTCAATCACGCGGATGTATCGCAAGGGACACTTTCGCTGCGCACCGGATGGCTCGGTGAAATCAGTGTGAAAGGCTCGCAATTTGTGGCCGAGATTCGGGGGATTGCGCAGCATCTATCGCAAAGTGTGGGCGCGCTTTATGCGCCTGCATGCCGCGCATCATTAGGTGATAGCCGCTGCAAAGTGGCGCTTGTGCCGCATACCAAAACGGGAACGGTAACGGCGGTCAATGGTGCAGGGATATTCACCGATGGCACGCGAACCGACGTCGCTGGCTATTTTGCGGGTGGTGTGGTGACATTTACGAGCGGCGACAATGTTGGACTCAGTATGGAAGTGAAGGAATTTGCAGCGGGGAAATTCATTCTGGCGCTGGCCTTGCCGCATGCGATTGCGGTGGGCGATGGTTATAGCGCGATTGCAGGCTGTGATAAGCGGCTTGAAACCTGCATTGGAAGGTTTGGTAATGCGTTGAATTTTCGCGGTGAACCGCATGTACCCGGATCCGATCGGTTGTTTGAAACAGCCGCCACGAGAAGTAAATAGTGTTTGGTATTTGGTATTTAGGATTTGGTGTTTTTTAAATTAACTACTAAATACTAAATACTGAATACCGCTTGCCAATAAGCGTGCCCTCGCGTACTTTTAGGCTATGATCTTTTTAAAGCATTTTGTCGCAGGTTTAAGTGGGATGTTCGCGATTATGACACCTCCTTTATATCGTTACCCTTACCGTAATTCGCAGGATGCACTGGGTGGTGATTGGCAACGCGTGGGGCGCGATATTGAGCAGATATTAGACCAGCAGGACCGCACATGACCCAGCGCCATACTCCGCCCAAACATGCGGATAAAAAACCACGTCGCGCGTCTGATGTGCTGCCCGATCCCGAAGTGCTCGAGGCCTATAATTATATTGTGGAAGGCTCCGCGCGCGAGATTATCGAGATGTTCAAAGCCGAACAAGCGCAACGCCACCATTGGGAAAATCGCTCGCTTAAAGTGCATCTGTGGAGCACGATTTTGGGACAGATTTTAGGATTCATGATTGCGATAGGGATATTTGGATCGGCCACCATTATTGGCCTGCATGGCGACGCAACCATCGGCGCGTTTGTATGGGTGTTCGGTATGGCGATTGTGACGATGGCAGCGCTCGTGTGGTGGTATGCCAAGAGCCTGGGCCAGAGACCACTTTTTGCCCGTCCTGCGCTGCGCGCGAGCTATCGTCCTGAGAAGGCAGAGTAGTTACCAGTCGCCAGTTACCAGTCTCCAGTTTTTTAAGGATAGTTTATGGATTCTCACTCATCGCAACGCGTGGTGGATGCGGCGCGCTCGTGGATTGGTACGCGGTTTTTGCACCAAGGGCGGCGTAAAAAAAATGGCAATGACAAAGGCGGGGTGGATTGTTTGGGATTGCTGGTGGGGGTTGCGGATGAATGCAGCCTGATGCAACAAGGCAAGCCGCTTGCCGGATTCGATGAACGCGATTATGGCCATTATCCATGCGAGAAACGCTTGCTTGATGGATTGCTGAAACATTTTGAGCGCTGTGATAAAGCCGATATGCGAGCAGGCGATGTGGTGCTGGTGCGGATTGACGAACAGGCGCAACATGTTGGGATTATCGGTGATTATGCGGAGGATGACTTCTCGCTGATTCATGCCTATGCGCCTGCGCGCGCCGTGGTGGAGCATCGGTTGGACGCGGACTGGATGCGTAAAGTGGTGTGTGTGTTGAGGTTAACGAATTAGGCAATCAGTAGAAATAGTCGTCATCGCGAGTATCCATTAGGATGCGTGGTGATCTATGGATTGCCACGTCGTCTGCGCTACGCTTGACTACTAGCAATGACGTGAAATTTCTATCTGAACAATACCAGACTCCGTCATCCGCTTCGCTGCGACGGAGTGACTAAAAATTCCATTTCCATTCAAAACCTGTGAATAATCTGCGATGTTTATCCTTGG
>JAKFUW010000117.1 GCA_021732545.1 Alphaproteobacteria bacterium
CACGATAATTTGTTTCAACAAAGGCTTTGAGAATTTTGCCGTCTTGCCCGATGATATAGGTTGCTGGCACCGGTAATGCCCATGTGCCTGCATCATTGATTTTAGTGAGGTCATTGCCGAAATTTGCATAAAGCTCGGAAAGATAGGCTGGCATATCGAACAAAATGCCAAATGCTTTAGCCGCAGCATTACCCGTATCACTCAGCACTGGGTAAGCCAGAGCATTCTTTTCCTGAGTGGAAAGCGAGGCATCGGGCGTTTGTGGTGAAATCGCGATAAGCTGAGCACCGCTTTTGCGAATTTCCGGAAGCAGGCGTTGATAAGCACGAAGCTCCAGATTGCAATACGGACACCAGCCGCCGCGATAAAACACTAAAATCACTGGCGATTGTTTGAGTGTTTCATGGAGCGAGATCTTCCGCCCCGTCGCATCGGGTAATAAAAAATCAGGCGCGGTATCGCCTGCTTTTAAGGCGCGGTTCAAAATGTCGGTAGCGGCCAGATCTGCATCGGCGCGGTTCATAATATCGGCTTTGTCTTTAGGTAGCTTGGCAGTAAATTCTGCCTTAAACGCTTCTAAATCCTGTTGTAGAGTAGACATGATCATTCTCCATAAATAAAAGGGCTGGCTACGACACGGGGGGCATGTCGTAGCCAGATTCAGTTAGGCCGCAAGTTTCTGTGCGACGGGGAAATCGACAGCCACTTTAGTGGTTGCGTGTAGGTAGTTGGTCACGGTTTTGTCACCGATGGTCACGATGGTATCGACCAGATTTTCTTTAGTCCAACCGGCGGCGAAGAATGCTTCCAGTAACATCGGGTTAGCTTTACCGCGATTACTCGCAATGCTTTTGGTGAGTTGCGCCAATATATCGAGTTTCTTATCAAAGCTCGCTTTACCGCTGCGGATTTCAAGAATCTGTGCTTCGTTGAAACCCACCATGCCACCGATGACCGTGTGGGCAGCGAGGCAATATTCGCACTCGTTCACTTGACTGACCACAAGGTTCACCACTTCACGGGCTTTGCCGGTGATGCTGCTTTTCGCGTTTTGCAGTGCGAGGTAGGTAGCAAGTGCATTTTCCGAATGGGCAAGTGTTGCATACAGGTTTGGCACCATGCCGAGGCCTTTTTTCAGATTATCAAACAGCGCCTGGTTGGTAGGGCTTACTTCGTCACGGGTGGGTACATTGATGGTGTTCATGGTGATTCTCCTAGATGTTAAGTCGCAGCGTGATTGCTGCATGAACCTAGTACTAGCCTATTCTAATTAAGCTGATTAGCCTTGATTATTGCCTATAATATATTCTATAATGGAATATATGGATCGCATCACCCTCATGCAAACCTTTGTGCAGGTCGCAGAAAGCGGTAGCTTCTCTGGGGCTTCGGATGCGCTGCGCACCACCCAATCGAGCGTCAGCAAGCTGATTCGTGCATTGGAGAGGCAGCTGAATACCTCGTTATTTACTCGTACTACGCGCCGCATCACTCTCACCGAGGAAGCGCATAGATTATTGCCACATGCAAAAGTGTTGATCGAGCGTTATGCGGCGGCGATGGAAGCAACCACCGGCACACGCGCTGAACCACGCGGCCATATCCGCTTCCTCACCTCGGATGGCTTGGGGCGCATGTTGTTTCTACCCTATCTATCGGGCTTTCTCTCGCGCTATCCGCACATCACGGTGGAGCACATTGTCACAGACCGCAAAATTGATCTGGTCGAGAATAATATCGACCTCGCACTGCGCATGGGTGATTTGAAAGACAGCAGCACCAAAGCCAAGCGTATTGGTCTCACGCGCCGTGTAACGGTTGCCTCGCCTGACTATCTTAAGGCACGAGGGACACCTAAAAAGCCCGAAGATTTGTTGCAACATAACTGTATATCATTTACGCGATTGGCGGAATATACGGGTGCAAGTGATGCGTGGGAATATCGCGATCCTAAAACACAAAAGAATATTTCGATACCGGTTTCCGGCAATTATGCATCTGATAATTCCTCCACCGTGCGACAAGCCGCACTTGACGGCATTGGAGTATATCAAGGACCAAACTGGCTGTTTGGCAAGGATATCACGCACGGTCTTTTGAAAGAAATTTTAAGCCGCTATGAAATGGAACCGTTTCCAATTTACCTCATCCACCCCGCAGCGGATTATCTGCCGCAGCGGCTGCGCGTGCTCATGGACTATCTCGCGCATGAGTTCAGCTTGAATCCGTGGGTGGCGGGTTAAAAGTGGTTGTTATTCGCGCTTCTTGAGATGCTCATTTATAATAACCGATGCCGCATTCTTAGCAATGTTGGCGGCATCGGGGCGGTTGCTAACCTGCGCGGTGACAATCGCACCTTCGAGCAACAATGCTAATTCATCCGCCAGAGCGTCTGCATCTTTTGCGCCCGCCTGGACGCATAGCTCTTTAATATAGTCGCGCATCTGCGCTTTGAAGTGGACGCTAATGTTGCGGATGGGTGTGTCGGCATCGGAATATTCCCCCACCGCATTGATAAACATGCAGCCGAAAAAATGATCCTGCATGAACCAGACTTTGGCGACATCGAACATGGCGATAAGTCTTTTCTCAGGCGTTAGCGCCGCTTTATCCACCTGCTTCATGAAACTATTGCGAAACAGTCCGTCATAATGTTGCAGGCTCGCCAGAATCAACTCATCCTTGGAACGAAAGTAGCTATACATGGTTTTTTTCGAGACCTTGGCCTCGCGCATGATCATGTCCACGCCTGTGCCATTGAAGCCGTATTTGCCAAACAGAGCAATGGCGGTTTTGATGACATCGTCGCGGCGGGATGGGCGTGGCATATTGATTCTTTCTTGGTAAACCAGATAGTTTTTATAAAATAGGTGTACTTGTTGTTTCCTTAAGTCAGACTATATATATAACCATTGAAATAACAAGATATATTATTATTGAAATAATCATTGACAGAAACAAAACGGTTTACTATAAACGGCGAATAGGGAACAATTTTGTTTCCTTTACACATAGGAGATTTTATATGCAACGTATCAAAACACTCACTACTGAAACAGCAACTGGCAAAGGCAAAGACCTTTTAGAAGGTGCCAAAAAAGCCATGGGCAAAGAACTCAACATCTTCGGCGCATTCGCAAACGCACCGGCCGCACTTGAAGGATTGCTCGGGCTGGTTGGTAGCTTAAGCAAAGGTAAACTGGCTCCCGCACTGCGCGAACAGCTGGCACTCGTCACCGCTGGTGAAAATTCCTGCGATTATTGCGCTTCTGCACATACTTATCTCGCAACCAACGCGGGTGTAGCCAAAGATGAAGCTGCTGCCAACCTGCAGGGCAAATCGTCGGATAAAAAAACGCAAGCAGCGCTTACTTTCGCCTCACAACTCGTCGAAAAACGTGGTGGCGTGTCTGAGGCCGATCTCAAAGCCGTTCGCGAGGCTGGTTTTTCGGATGAAGAAGTGGTGGAAATTTTGGCGCATGTGGCGCTCAACACCTTCACCAACTATTTCAACGAAGCGTTCAAAACCGAGATCGATTTCCCCGTGGTGAATGCGCATAATGTGCGTAAAGCTGCATAACTTAATGTGGGGCGAGCGTCAAACACTCGCCCCAGTTGTTTCATTACCAACAATAGGAGAATTATTATGAGCATTAAAACCAAATTGATCGGAGCCATTGCGGCTCTTGCTTTACTGCCTTCTATGGCATTCGCCGCCGATACTGAAAATAGCGCCGTGGCGGTTCAAGGCTACGACGTGGTTGGATATTTTACCGATAATAAGCCGGTTAAAGGTAACGGTAACCATGTGGTTTTGCATGATGGTCTAAACTATTTATTCGCCAGCGACGAACATAAAAAAACATGGGGCTGACGTAGATTAGCAGGAGTGTTAATGTATGTTTATGAGTATAACGCGTTGTAAATTATCGAAGAAGAAGCAGTCGGAGTTGCTGCAATTTTTTGTAGCAGAAGTAACAGCCAGAACGGCAG
>JAKFUW010000134.1 GCA_021732545.1 Alphaproteobacteria bacterium
GGTAACCCCCACCTCGATCCTCCCCCATAGGGGGAGGAGGAAGAGGTGCTGATGTTCCCTCCTCTGATAGGGGAGGAGGAAGGGTGCCGTAAATTCCCTCCCCTTTTAGGGGAGGGTTAGGGTGGGGTTGGCTGTTATCGATAGGCTGTGCGGTATGGTAACCCCCACCTCGATCCTCCCCCATAGGGGGAGGAGGAAGAGGTGCTGATGTTCCCTCCCCTGATAGGAGAGGAGGAAGTATTGCGTTAGGTTTCACGCGACATCCTTTGTGGGGCTGGCCTTTTTGGCGGCGGAATTAAAATACGGTGCAAGGCGTGCATAAAGGCGCTCGCCCATATCGCTTTTGGCAAGGCCAAACGCCACATTGGCCTCGATATAGCCCACTCGCTCGCCGCAATCAAAGCGGGTGCCATCAAAGCGGTAACCATAAAAATCACTGGTACCAATCAAATCATTCATTGCGTCGGTGAGCTGCACCTCGCCACCAGCGCCTGCTTTTTGCAAGCTCAACTGATCAAAAATGGTGGGCTCCAAAATATACCGCCCGATGATGGATAAAGTTGAGGGCGCATTTTCGGGCTTTGGTTTTTCGACCACGCCACGGGCTTTGACCACTTTGCCCTTTTCCCACTCCACGTCTAATATTCAATATTTTTGGGTATGCTCGCGCGGCACATCCATCACCGCGGCCAGATTGCCAGGTGTCTGGTGATACATATCCACCATCTGTTTCAGGCAGGGTGTATCGGCAAGCACCATATCGTCGGCCAGAATCACCGCAAACGGGTCATCACCAATCCAGTGGCGCGCGCACCACACCGCGTGGCCAAGGCCCAATGGTTCCATCTGGCGGGTGAAGATGATATTGCCCGCATCGGGCAGCCATGCGCTGGTTAAATCCAGCTCGCGCTGCTTGTTTTTTTCGCTCAGCGTGCGTTGCAATTCATAGGAATGGTCAAAATGGTTGGAAATGGCATTTTTGTTACGCCCCGTGACAAAAATAAACTGCTCGATGCCAGCGGCCACCGCTTCTTCAAAGGCATAATGAATCAGTGGTTTATCCACCACAGGGAGCATTTCTTTAGGCAAAGACTTGGTTGCAGGCAAAAAACGCGTGCCCATCCCTCCTACTGGAAAGATCGCTTTTTTAATCGCTGATGCCATCATGAACCCCTTATTTTGCCTTATGTTTAGCGGTTTTAAACTGCATGACACATAAAATCAAAACATTTTGCATGAGCTGGTGCAGATTGCGGCTTGACAACTAAGGTGATATGGCTATTTTTACGCCCCTATTAAAAGGATTTAAACATGGCTAAGAAAAACACAATTTTGGTTAAACTGGAAAGCACCGCTGGCACGGGCTTTTTCTATGTGAAAAAGCGTAACCCACGCAAACAGACGGAAAAGCTGGCATTCACCAAGTTTGACCCCGTAGCGCGCAAACATGTCGAATTCAAAGAGACCAAGCTGAAGTAAGTGTTATAACTTGCATCTATCGCTTGCGTCCTTATCGCATCCCGATATATTCCAAACATCTTTTCATTCATTGAGATAAAGGAGCTCCTATGTCTATGATTTCGTTCGTAAGTACTGCCAACGCGCAAGATGCAGCCGCAGCAGGTGCGCCTCCTTCGCCCTTATCTGGCATGATTCCGTTGGTTCTCATTTTTGTGGTGTTCTACTTTTTGCTGATTCGCCCTCAGCAAAAAAAGTTTAAATTACATCAGCAAATGGTCAGCAACGTGCAGCGTGGCGATCATGTGGTCACCGGCGGTGGTATTCATGGCAAAATCACCAAGGTGGAAGATGACAGCACCGTGATGGTGCAGATTGCAGAAGGTATCGAGGTGAAAGTTGAAAAATCAACCATCACCACTGTGATCGCTAAACCAGGAGCCGATGCGGCGTTGCCCAAGGCTGAAAAGCAGCCCAAAAAGAAGAAAGCCGCTAACGATAATGCTTAGTCTTCCACTATGGAAACGTTGGTTTATTCTGTTGGTGTGTGTATCGTTTACCGCGCTTGCACTGCCTAATATCTGGCGTTCAGCGGATTATCCTGATTTTTTGCCGCAAAAAACGGTGAATTTGGGTCTGGATTTGCGCGGTGGCTCGCATTTGCTTTTGCAAATTGATTTAAAATCTTACTTAAAACAGCATTTTGAAACACTCAAAGACGATGTGCGCATTGCGCTTCGTAAAGAAAAAATCGGTTATCGCAGGCTCATTGCGCGCGATGATGCGGTGGGTTTCACCATCCGCCCAGAAACCCTATCAGAAGGGCCGAACATCTCCGAAATCATCGCGAACATCGATTCTGATTTAACGGTGGAAGAAATCAGCGAAAACGAATTCAGTGTCTCTTACACGCCCAATGCGCTGATCGAAAAACGCCTGCAACTGCTCGAGCAATCGGTGGAAATCATCACGCGCCGCATCGATGAAACGGGCACCAAAGAGCCGATCATTCAGCGTCAGGGCGATGATCGCGTGCTGGTGCAGGTGCCGGGGATGGAAAACCCCGAACAACTCAAAGCGATGCTTGGCAAAACCGCGAAGATGACCTTTCATCTGGTCAATGAATCCGTAACGCCAGAGCAGCTTGCGCAAGGCATTGTGCCGCCTGGCACCACAATTTTGAATTCGGATAATCCGACTAACTATCAGAAACGCTATCCGGTCTATAGCCGCGTGGCACTTAGCGGCGAGCTGTTGGTGGGCGCGGCAGTGACCTATAGCCAAGGCCAGCCCGTGGTCGATTTTACGTTCAACACGCTGGGCGCGCGCAAATTTGGCGACATCACTGAAAACAATGTTGATAAACGCTTTGCGGTGGTGCTCGATGGCAAGGTGATTACCGCGCCCGTTATTCGCTCGGCCATTTTAGGCGGCAAAGGAATCATTGAAGGTAGTTTCACGGTGGAAAGCGCGAATGAGCTCGCGATTTTGCTGCGTGCAGGCGCACTTCCCGCGCCGATGAAAATCATCGAAGAACGCTCGGTGGGGCCTAGCCTCGGTGCGGATTCGGTGGCAGCGGGCGAAAAAGCAGTGCTGATTGCGGTGGTTGCCATCATGATTTTCATGCTGCTTTATTATGGCTTGTTTGGGATATTCTCTAACATTGCGCTGCTGATGAATCTGATCATCATTCTAGGCACCTTGTCGCTGATGCAAGCGACACTTACGCTGCCAGGCATCGCGGGTATCGCGCTGACCATGGGCATGGCGGTGGATGCCAATACGCTGATTTTTGAACGCATGCGCGAAGAATTGGCGACTGGAAAAAGCCTGATTTCCTCGATTGATCTGGGCTTTAAAAATGCGTTCGGCACTATTTTTGATTCCAACCTGACCACGTTACTGGCCGCATGCTTGCTATTTTATTTTGGCTCGGGCACGGTCAAAGGCTTTGCGGTCACGCTTTCCATCGGGATTATTTCATCGATGTTTACCGCCATTTTGCTCACGCGCTGGATGGTGAATATCTGGCATAATCGTAGCCACTCCAAAGCGCTACCGTTCTGAATGATGCGCTCGATAAAAGAACGTCTTTGCGAGCAGACGTCTATGTCTGCGAAGCAATTCATCTTCAAGATTAGAAAAATAGATTGCCACGCTCACCCCTCGGGATTCGCTCGCAATGACGGTGGGGGCGTATGGATGTAACACCCACCTCATCCGCCACCATTGAACGCTATGGTGATGGCGGCTTTCGTGTGGGTGGTGTGCGCCATGAAGGTGCGCTGTGCATCACAGCCGATAGCACGCAACGCTGGGCATGTGATGATGTGCACCATTTAAGCACGCAAGATGCACAAGCCCTGATGGCATATGCCCCCGATGCTGAAATCTGGGTGATAGGCTGTGGGAAAACGATGCTGCTTTTGCCATCCGCCTTTAAACATGAGTTCCGCACACGCCAAATTGCGATTGAAGCGATGGATACCGCCGCCGCATGCCGGACTTATAACATTCTGG
>JAKFUW010000269.1 GCA_021732545.1 Alphaproteobacteria bacterium
GCCGCGCCAAATACGCACTCATCGCGCCCGTGGGCGGCGCAATGGACATATCATTATCGTTCAAAATCACCACCATGCGACTGCCCAACGCGCCTGCATTATTCATCGCCTCATAGGCCATGCCCGCGCTCATCGCACCATCGCCAATGATGGCAACGACGTCGAAATCGTTTGGAGCTTCGTCATTCCGAACAGCCGCATGTGCGGATGGAGGAATCTGAGATCCCTCGTCGGCCTTGCGGCCTCGCTCGGGATGACGGTTACTAAGCCGCAAATCACGTGCCACTGCCATGCCCAACCCTGCCGAAATGCTGGTTGAGCTATGGCCTGCGCCAAACACATCATAGTTGCTTTCGGTGCGTTTGCAAAAACCCGATAGCCCACCGCCTTGACGAATGGTGCGGATGGTTGTCCGCCGCCCTGTGAGAATTTTATGCGGATAGGCCTGATGCCCCACATCCCAGATAATTTTGTCGTCAGGCGTTTCAAACACATGATGCAGCGCCACGGTGAGTTCGATCACGCCGAGTCCCGCGCCCAGATGCCCGCCTGTGACCGATACCGCATCGACGGTTTCTTGCCGCAGTTCGTTGGCCAGTTGCTTGAGTTGATCGAGATTCAGGCCGCGCATATCGCGAGGACTATCAATCGAATCGAGCAACGGTGTGGGGTGTTTGATCATGAAACAAGCCTGAAATCAGCGCGAAGCCACAGCAAACAGATCTTCAATATCCATTTGCACATTTTCAACTTTCGCCTTTTTAGGCTTGGCCGATTTTTTGACTTCATACATATCGGCTTTTGGCGCAGGCGTATCTTTCACCACGCGAATCGGCGTGATGTGCTGATCGATAAAGGCCATGCACTGGCCCGCAAGCTCATTGCGATCTGTTGTTTTTGGGGCGAGCAAATAAGAAAGCCAAAGCCCGCGAATCAGCGCGTGAAGCTGGCGCGAAAACTGCACCGCGTCATAGCCTTTTGGCGCAATTTCGCGCCACAATTTTGCAATGGTTTCCAGCAAGCGCTGATCGCTTGCATCAATTTTTTCGCGGTAAGCTTCGTGGCTGGCCGCATGACCCCAGAATGCCGACATCACATTCAAGCGTTTCGAGCTGCACACTTGTTTATCGTAATGCGCCTTCACAATGGCTTCCAGCTTGGCACGCGGCGCAACCGGTGCTTTGGCCAGATCACTTTGCCACACATCTTCATATTGCGCGATCAAATGAGCCAACACTTCGCGCATCATGATTTCTTTAGAGGTGAAATAAAAATTGATAATCCCGCGCGACATGCTCGCACCTTTGGAGATATGGGTGATGGTGGTTTCGGTCAATCCGCGCTTGGCAATCGAATCCATCGTGGCCTGAATCAGCTGAATTTTGCGTTTATCTTTGATTTGCGAGCGCGCCATTTTGATAGTCTCCTGAAGATCATTTCTAACTGAATGTCTATTCAGATTACTACTCTTGCTAGGCCCACATTACAAGTGCAATCGGCACCCTGTGATTAAATGATCGTTTAATGATAATTTGTCATGCTGCGGCTCGTTTACGAGAGCGCAGCATCTGGCTTGAAATAGATCCTGCGCTGGCGCGTTGCGCCCCGCAGGATGACTTCAACACCCAACCAAGTTACGTGCAAAGTCCAGTGGCTCAAACGCTTGCAAATCATCGATGCCCTCGCCCACGCCAATCGCATGAATCGGCAAGCCATAGTGCGCGGCCAGTGCCACCACCACACCTGCTTTCGCGGTGCCATCGAGCTTAGTCACAATCAACCCCGTTACATCCGTCACATCTGAGAAGGCCTTGACTTGTGAGAGCGCATTTTGCCCCGTGGTGGCATCGAGCACGAGGAGGATATGATGCGGCGCGGTGTCATCGATTTTACGAATCACTTTGATGATTTTTTCTAATTCCGCCATTAAATTTTGTTTATTCTGCAAGCGCCCTGCGGTGTCGATCATCAGCACATCCACGCCATCGCTGTGCGCTTTTTCCACAGCCGCATAGGCAACCGATGCAGGATCAGCGCCTTGCGCCCCTGTTATCACTTCGCACCCTGCCCGCTGCCCCCACCCTTTTAATTGCTCCACTGCCGCTGCGCGAAACGTGTCGCCCGCAGCCAGCATCACGCTTTTGCCCTGCGCCTTTAACTGTGCGGCCAACTTGCCGATGCTGGTGGTTTTGCCGTTGCCATTCACGCCGATCATCAGGATAACCAAAGGGTTGTCATGCTGCGATGATGCCGTGGCATCAGGCACAGCATCTTCTTCATGAGATCCTGCGCTGACGCTTTGCATCCCGCAGGATGACCCGATAACTATAGGTACCGCCACTGCTTTTAGTCGCGCCGCAATCAGTTGCGCCAGCGCCTCTTTGGCATCATCAGCGGAAATATCTTTATCGAATCGTTCTTTGCCAAATTCTGCGACGATGGATGCGGCCGTAGCTGCTCCCATGTCGGCTGCAATCAGCACTTCTTCCAGCTCCTCCAGCATCGCATCATCGAGCCGTGATTTGGTGAAAATAGCGCTGATGCCTTCAGATATACCCGATGAAGTTTTGGATAGGCCAGAGGTTAAACGCGAAAAAAATGACATGGCGCTAAACTTCACCTCTCCCATGGGGAGAGGTCGAAAGAGGCGCAGCCGATGACGGGAGAGGGAGTAGATGCGCGTTGAGAACACCCTCTCCCAATGGGAGAGGTGCAATCAAACGCCCATCTTCCACACCACGCGCTATCACCCGCACCAACTCGCCTGCCGCCACGCCATCCAGCTTTACTGGCGCAAATTGCTCGGTGTGGCCGATGCCATTATGCTCCATCAGCACATTAAATGTTTTGCCAACGCAACTTTGTAAAAATAGGGCTTCCTGTTTTTTACCCGCATCGCGCAAGCGCGCCGCGCGCTCTTTTCGGACCGATTTTTCCACCTGCGGCATTTTGGCGGCGGGGGTGCCATCACGCGGCGAATAAGGAAACACATGCAGCCATGTGAGCGCCGCTTCATCTACCAACCGCAGCGTATTTTCAAACATCGCATCGGTTTCAGTGGGGAAGCCTGCGATGATATCTGCACCAAACACAGCGTCAGGCCGAAGGCTCCGCACACGCTCGCAAAAATCGAGCGCCTGCTTGCGATTATGGCGGCGCTTCATGCGCTTTAAAATCATATCATCACCCGCTTGCAAACTGATATGCAAATGCGGCATCAACCGTTCTTCATCGGCCAGCAGTCGGTATAAATCATCGTCCACTTCCACCGCATCAATGGATGATAACCGAAGACGAGGCAGCTCCGGCACCTGCGCCAGCAAACGACGACACAACTGCCCCAAACTCGGATTGCCTGGTAAATCTTCGCCATAGGACGAAATATCCACACCCGATAACACAATTTCTTTGAAGCCTGCTTGCACCAATTGCCGCGCACTACGCACCACTTCGCCGACGGGAACAGATCGCGAATTGCCGCGCCCAAACGGAATAATGCAAAAGGTGCAGCGATGGTTGCAGCCATTTTGCACCTGTAAAAAGGCGCGAGTCTGCCCATCGAACGAGGTAATCAGATGATTGGCCGTTTCACGCACCGACATGATGTCGTTGACCATAATTTTGGCTTCGCCAAAATCAGTTGCCAGTTGCGAGTCGCCAGTTACGAGTTTGTGTTCAGCTCGCAACTCGTAACTCGCAACTGTCACCTTCTCTTCGTTGCCTAGCACCCGCGTCACTTCTGGCATTGCGGCATAGGTTTGCGGCGATATTTGCGCCGCACATCCCGTCACAATAATCGGTGCATCGGGGTGTTCGCGACGCGCACGGCGAATGGCTTGACGCGCTTGGCGCTCGGCTTCTTTGGTCACGGCGCACGTGTTGAATATAATCGCGCCTTGCAAGCCAGCCTCGGCGGCGCGCTCGCGCATCACTT
>JAKFUW010000003.1 GCA_021732545.1 Alphaproteobacteria bacterium
CAGTGGTTTTGATAATCATCCCGACTTCTGAGGCTTGTTCCAGCGCGCCCTGCCATTCATAGAGCGCGGTGATAGCGGGCAGGATGTTGACGCACGCGGCTAGCCGTTGCTGCAACAGTTGCGTGCCAATGGCGTGCGCTACCTCAGCTGAAGGGCAGGTGATATAGAGCAGTGCGCAACCGGTCATGAAAAGAGCCTTTCATAAAAAAAGCCGCCCCATTGCTGAGGCGGCTTTTGGTTTGTAGCCCAAAGGAGGCTAGAAGCTAGAGCGCCAGCGTAAACGGCACGCCACCGCACCAGCAACCGCATCACTGAGGACGTTATAGGTTTCACCATCATTAAGTGCAGCAGAGGTTCCTTGGAAAATACATACGCCTGCAGCGGAAGCGGCTCCCGCATCTGCCGTTTCAGCGGTAGCAGTAGCCAGAGTAGTATAGGCACGCACGATACCCGTATTATAGGCACCATCATCGACTTTTTTGTCGATATTTTCAGCTTCGAGTGGTGTAATCGATGCCGCCTCGGTTGGTGCTCCGGTTACAGCCGTAACAGCCGTAATAGAAGCGGAGTAAAAATAGTTGCGACCAGCAATTGCTGTCACGTGAATATCGGCACTATTGCGGAGTTTAAGGGTGGGTAGCAGCCCGCCTACAAGGGCATCGGTTCCTGCTGCTACTGCGACAGCACCGGTTGCAGCGGTAAAAGCATCGGGAATAAATTGCGCTTGGGTTAGATGACGCCAGAATAAGGTTGATTCACCCCCCACACCTTGTTTGTCAGCTGGGGTTGCGCCATTTTCCATCTGACCATCGCCATCACCTAAGCCATCAGTGCCGGCGCCGGCCTGTAACCCAAACTGGGTGGCACGTGAAGAAAGTAAATCTCCCGGATAGCCATCATATTTTGTGCGGAAAGTGGTGGCCGCGGTGTTGTATTTTTCGATTTGGCTTACAGCGGAGCGAATCTCTGCGGCTTTGATCAAATCTTGGCCAACGAGTACGCCGCCAACGATCAGGCCGATGATCACGAGTACAATCGCAAGTTCGACCAGCGTAAAGCCGGATTGGGCAGTGTTATATTGTGTTCGGGTTGTCGTCATGATGAAGTGCTCCTTATTAAACGAATGATGTGATTTTACGCGTTATTTGTTTTTTTCAATAATCAAAAATTATATTGTATCTGATAATGATGTCTTCTGTGTCAATCTGTGTCAATAGTAGCATAATGATGAGAGGATGCCGCTTATCCAAGCTAACATTAACAATGTGAGAAGTGAATAGATTCTTATAAAAAAACAAAGAATACAA
The DNA here is from genome assembly GCA_021732545.1 of Alphaproteobacteria bacterium. GTDB lineage: Bacteria > Pseudomonadota > Alphaproteobacteria > Rickettsiales > UBA3002 > JAKFUW01. The sequence goes on from JAKFUW010000003.1 coordinate 1,308, forward strand.
TGAAATGCAAGGCGTGACACTCAAATTGTTAACGCGCACATAAAACAAGGTATGATTTTAGGTAAATTTTATTGAAACCTCCCCAAAAGCCTCGTCATCGCCTGAATCGCTCCATGCGATTCTAAGGCGATCCAAGAAAAGGCTGGATTACCTTAGAATGTGTGAAAAACACATTCAGGTAATGACGGCAATCTTTAGCGGGATACACAATACTACGAAGTCTGGCGGGTTTTTTCGATGATGGTGGTGGAGCTATAGCCTTGCTTGAGCGGTAGCAGCACCACCACGCCGCCATAAGATTTCACAAACTCGCCGCCAACTACCTGATTTTCAGCGTAATCTGCACCTTTCATCAGCACATTGGGTAAAAGCTGCTCAATCAGCGCCTCGGGGGTATCTTCGCGAAAGATCGTCACCAGATCCACACTATCGAGCGCGGCCATCATGGTGGCGCGGTCCATCTCGGCATTAATCGGGCGCGAGGGGCCTTTGAGGCGCGACACCGACGCATCGCTGTTGATGGCGACCACGAGCCTGTCGCAATGGAGTTTGGCTTCACCCAGCGATTGTAAATGCCCCACATGAAGCACATCGAAGCAGCCATTGGTGAAACCCACTTTCAGGCCTTGTTCCTTCCAGCTTTGCACCATGAGGGCGGCCATATCGCGCGCGGCGATTTTAGCATGACCAGCAGTCGATTGATAAGCATGCAACGCCACTTTGAGATCGGTACGGAAAATGGTGGCGGTGCCCAAGCGCCCAACCACAATGCCTGCGGCGATATTGGCCAATTGGGCTGCTTGCGGCAGGGTTAAGCCGCTCGCATAGGCGCACGCCAAGGTGGCCATGGCGGTATCGCCCGCACCCGATACATCAAACACCTCGCGTGCTTGGGCCGGAATGTGAGTGATGGCGGCGGTATGATCGACCAGCGTCATGCCGTCTTTGCCACGGGTCACGAGCAGATGCGCAAAGTGATGTTGCTGAATCAGCGTGAGCGCGGCATGGGTGATGCTATCTTCGCTGCTTAAGGGTCGATCCTGCATGCTGGCGCTGAGTTCGGCAAGGTTCGGGCTGAGTAGCGTGGCACCCTGATAGGCCGCCAGATCGCGGCGTTTGGGATCAACAAACACCGCAACCTTGTGGCGAGCAGCGGTTTCAATCACAGCGCGGATCACACGATCCGTCAGCACGCCCTTGCCATAATCCGAAAGCACCACCAGCTGATAATGCCCTATTTCCTGCTCTGCAAGCTGGATAAGCTGGTCTTCGATGTCGGCATTGATAGCCGCACTGGTTTCATAATCGCTGCGCAATAATTGCTGGGTGCCTGCAATGTAGCGGGTTTTTTCGGTGCTGCGCCGCCCATTCTGCGTTAAAATGTAAGGAGTCACCAACGGGGATTCACCCACCAGCGATAGCAGCTTTTTGCCAATCGCATCGTCGCCCACCACCGACATAAAGCAGCATTGCGCACCCAGCGACACCATGTTGCGCACCACATTGCCTGCGCCACCCAGCATGCTGGTCTCATGGGTTTGTTTCATGACGGGGATGGGCGCTTCGGGCGAAATACGATCGACGCTGCCATACACAAAACGATCGAGCATGATGTCGCCGATGCACAGCAATTTTACATCCGAAAATCGCTCAATGGCGGGTAGCAAGTTCGACAGATCAGATGGTGACACAGACATGGTTTCTACCCTGTTTCGTCATTGCGAGCATTTTGAAAAAATGAGTGGCAATCCAATTATGCAATGAACGTAAACTAGATTGCCGCGTCGCTGACGCTCCTCGCAATGACACTATTATTTATGCAGATTCTTCGAGAGGGGCTGCTTCTTGTTTGGGGCGATATTTATCAATCACCGCATCGAGCTGGATTTGCATGCACAGGCCCAGCATCACCGGGTCTTTGCCCTTGATGTTGGTCATGTTCCAGTGTGATTTATCGCGGATGGAGCCAATGGTTTTTTTGGTGGTACCAATCAATGCCACAATCTTGGAATCGGGCACATAAGGATGGTTTTTCACAATCCACGCAATGGCTTCGGGCTTATCTTGGCGGCGGGCAACAGGGGTGTAGCGCGCGCCTTTGGATTTTTGTTTCATGTGCTCGCGGGCTTTATCGGCTAGCTTCATGCGGTAATCAGGGTTTTGCTCGGCTTTCTCAATTTCGTCGCGCACCAATTGTTGCGCTGCAATGGGGTCTTGGCCGATGATACCGGTTGAGACTTCACCATCGGCAATGCCCTGAATTTCCAGCGCGTGCATGCCGCAAAAATCGCCGATTTGCTCAAAGGTGAGCGCTGTATTTTCCACGAGCCACACGGCTGTGCCTTTGGGCATGATGGGTAACGCCATAATGGTAATCCTTTTTTGATAAACAGATGATTATTGGGGCAGTTGTAATAGAATTTTCCCAAGATGCAAGCGTTTCTCCATCTTCTCCAGTGCATCCACCGCTTGCTCAAAGGGATAGACGGAATCGATCACGGGTTTAAACGCGCCCGATGCCATCCACGGCCAGACTTTTTGCTCAATATCCGCTAGTAATTCCGATTTTTCGGAATCAGAGCGCGAACGCAAGGTGGAGCCTCGCCATGTCAG
>JAKFUW010000100.1 GCA_021732545.1 Alphaproteobacteria bacterium
GCTGTGGCGATGCAAGAGTTCACAACAATGCAAACATGCGAGCGAGCAAAGGCGGCGATTGGGCAACAACCCGGATTGACGCTTCTATGCGTGCCTAAATCGTGAAGTCCTACGCCCTTAAGTGTCATTGTGGGCGGCAAGAGGTCCACGGCTTCGCACCACCCGCCACGAACCTGCAAACATGCGTAACGGCTAGGCAGATACGCGCAGGGTGTAGGGATGTGGGCTGTAAGTTTGAGTTGGTCGAGGGTGAAGCGGAATTTACAGACGTAGACCGGCTGCGGCTCGGGCTGCGGGATGATGTAGTAAAAGCGGTTGCCGAATAGTTAGCGCTATTCGGCTCCCTACCAGCGATTGAAAGGGCAATCACATGGATGTGCAGATTTTAAACGGCTACGGCGAATTTGTGAAACGCAAATTCGCAGCGATTCAGCCTTGTGGCTTTGACGTAGGCGACATGCCTGCAAGCCTGTTCCCGCATCAATCGGATCTCGTCCGATGGGCGGTGAAGCGTGGTCGGGCGGCGATCTTTGCTGATACCGGGCTAGGCAAGTCACGCATGCAATTGGCGTGGGCGGATGCTGTTCACCGCAAGACTGGCGAAGATATCCTGATCCTGGCCCCGCTTGCTGTAGCGCAGCAAACTGTACGGGAAGGATTGGAAATTGGGATAACGGTCACGCATTGTCGGGAAGCTACGGACGTTCGGCCCGGTATTAACATTGCCAACTATGAGCGTATCCACAAGTTTGATATGCCGTTTGGCGGTATCGTGCTGGATGAATCATCGATCATCAAGCACCACGATGCAAAGACCTTCCGCATCCTGACTGAGCGTTTTGCGCGCACGGCTTACAAACTTTGCGCCACGGCGACACCGGCCCCGAATGATTGGACGGAACTAGGCACGCATGCGGAGTTTCTCGGGATATGTTCCCGCGCTGAAATGCTGGCCGAGTTTTTTACGCACGACGGCGGCGAGACTTCGATATGGCGGCTCAAGGGCCACGCACGGCATATCTTTTGGCAGTGGGTTGTTTCGTGGGGCGCGCTGATCCGCAGACCTTCCGACTTGGGCCACGACGATAGCGCCTATGAACTTCCGCCCTTGCATTTGGTGGAGCATACGGTAGATACTTCCATGCCTACGAATGGCGCGCTGTTTGCGATGGAAGCGCAGACCTTGAGCGAACGACGCGACGCACGGCGGTTCAGCCTTGAGGACCGCGTTAAAGCGTGCGCAGACGCCGTTAACGGAGACCTGCAGGCATGGGTAGTCTGGTGCGACTTGAATGCAGAGGGAGACGCTTTACGGGCTGCTATTCCGGGCGCTGTCGAGATTCGCGGCAGTGATGATGCCGAAACAAAAGAGCGCCGCCTGATTGACTTTGCCGAGGGACGTATCCGCGTCCTGATTACCAAGCCATCTATTGCAGGGTTTGGCCTGAACTGGCAACATTGCGCACGCATGGCGTTTGTCGGCGTGACTGACTCATTCGAGGCTTACTACCAAGCCGTTAGGCGTTGCTGGCGGTTTGGGCAGGATAAGCAAGTCAACGTGCATGTCTTTGCGTCCGAGGCAGAAGGCGCTATCGTGGCAAACCTCAAGCGCAAGGAAAAGGATGCGTTAGCCATGTCGGAAAGCCTGAGCGCGGAAACAAAGGACGCGGTATTCGCTAGCATCAAATCAGCCATGAAACAAACGAACGATTACAAGGCATCGACTCAAGTGCGTGTGCCTTCATTCTTGGAGGCGGCATGAATTGCATCAATCAGGTAACGACCGACAAATTTACGGCGATACATGGCGATTGCGTCGAGGCGCTTCGCGGTTTGCCCGAGCATTCCATCGGATACAGCATATTTTCGCCGCCATTTGCGAGCCTGTACACCTACAGCAATAGCCCGCGTGACATGGGGAATTGCCGTAGCGATGCGGAGTTTTTTGAGCATTTCGGGTTTCTTGTGGATGAACTGCTGCGCGTGATGAAACCAGGGCGCAATGTCTCGTTTCATTGCATGCTTATGCCGAGCAGCAAGGAACGGGATGGATTTATCGGCCTACGTGACTTTCGCGGGGATCTGATTCGGGCATTTCAGGCCAAAGGGTTTATCTATGCAAGCGAAGTGTGCATCTGGAAAGACCCTGTTACCGCGATGCAGCGCACAAAGGCACTCGGGTTATTGCACAAGTCAGTGCGCAACAATGCGGCCATGAGCAGGCAGGGAATTCCCGATTACCTTGTGACCATGCGTGCTCCGGGTGAATCCGAGCGGGTAACGCATACCGTTGACGATTACCCCGTTCAGAAATGGCAGCAGGTCGCTTCGCCTGTCTGGATGGACATTGACCCGTCCGACACCCTGCAATATCGCAGCGCCCGCGAGAATGACGACGAACGGCATATCTGCCCGCTACAGCTTGAGGTGATCCGGCGAGGTATCGACCTTTGGACAAACGCAAACGATATCGTTCTAAGCCCGTTTATGGGCATTGGTAGCGAAGGTTATGTCGCTTTGGAGATGGGGCGCAGGTTTGTCGGCGTCGAGTTGAAAGACTCGTATTTCAAGCAAGCGGCGGCAAACTTGGAGCAAGCGACGAAGCTCACTACAGACCTTTTCGCGGCGGCAGCATGAACTGGGACGCAGACGGAAACCTGCCAATAGGACGCCCGCCCGTAGTCCGTGCGCAGGTATTGGCATGCATGGCAAGGCTGAAGAGGGCCAGGGTAGCGCGCATCAGCGAGGAAACAGGCGTATGCGAGCGTACCGCGCATTACGTGCTTAACCGTGCTTTTGAGCGTGGGGAACTGACGCGATATCGGGCGGAAGGGTACAAGCGCCCGTTTTATATCTACGAGGTGCGTGATGCATGAACAGCAGCGAGGAATGGCGGAGAGAATGCGAAGCTCGGGAACACTTGCGCAGGACGAACGGCGACCCGCTGAGAGTCAAGGCGCTATTGGACAGGGTGAAAGCCAAGCGAGGGGAAGCGGCAGCGGAAACGCTCAGACAGGACATGCGGACAGAATATCGACGTGTCCAATCTGGTGCGGATACAACGCAGGCGGAATAATTGCGTTTTGCAGCGCTGGGTGTATGGAATTTGGGGAATGGGGCCGTGACGCATGAGAGCCGCCAAGGTTGACCAAAACCACCCGGAGATTGTTGCTGCGCTGCGGGATTGCGGCTGCGAGGTGCTTTCGCTTGCCAAGATCGGCAAAGGTTGCCCGGACCTCCTCGTTTACCGGACAGGCCGCATGTACCTGCTAGAAGTCAAGCACGGCAAAGCAAAGACTAACAAGGATACGGCAGAAGCCCAAAAGACATTCGCGCAACGCTGGCCGGTTACCGTAGTTAGATCGATTGAAGATGCGATAGAGGCGGTACAAGCCAAACGCCCGAAAGAATGGGATATGGTCTGGTTTTGACGCAATCCATAGAAAAACCTCTATAAATCAATAGCAAAATCACTATCCACGCACATAATGCTTGCATAGTATTATTTCTATGGTAGGATTCGGCGCATCAAAGGCTTATGGAAGTATCTTCCGATGGCCGCAGCACCAGGAAACCAGTACGCAGCAAACGGGCGGCGATGGCGTGATGCTATCGACCGCGCATTGGGCATGCGTTCTCGCCGTGAAGGTATTGAAGCCCTTGACGCACTCGCAGAGAAGTTACTGACCCTTGCCGACGAAGGCGACTTAGGCGCGCTCAAGGAGTTGGGCGACAGGCTCGATGGTAAGTCACCGCAAGCCATCGTCGGCCCTGATGGTGGCGCACTGCAAATTCAAAGCATAGAACGGCGCATTGTCGATCCTCAAGGCGGCAATGGCTGATCTGGCCATTGAAACCCCTCGCGCTTTCAAGCCTTTGCTTGGCGATGCCCGCTATAAGGGCGCATGGGGTGGAGGCGA
>JAKFUW010000025.1 GCA_021732545.1 Alphaproteobacteria bacterium
ATTCATCGAATCGCTGCACGCGACCACCAAAGAAGCACAAGCGCACGCCGCTGAATCGGATACCGATTTATCCGATCTGATGAGCAACCCCGATTATCTGCGCCAATCGTCCTCACTCATCAATGAGGCGCTGCAAAAAGGCTTCGATATTTTGCAACTGGCTAATGGCGATATTGTGACCACCGGCACCAAAACCATTGTGCATCAATATGCCTGGGACAATGCGAAAAACAAACTCACCCGCTCCAAAGTCGGTGAAAAACGCGCCCGCAAAAACAGTAATGAAAAAATCGAAGAAATGCTTGACGAAGATTTCTGATTCTGCTTAATTATGTAAATCCCATCCCAGCAAAAAAGGCCTCTCAATATTTTGAGAGGCCTTTTTGTGTTTTGGGGCGGCACATTATTGTCACCCCGCACTCGTTGCGGGTCTGGTTAATATAGATGGAGATCCCGCAATAAATGCGGGATGACAAGCCTTACCGCTCCACCCGCTCCACTCGCACCGCCTTGCCCGTCGCATCATCGGTTTCCACAAACAATGCGCTGATGGTGCCCGCACCTTTGCCGGGTTCCATGCGGATTTTGCGGCGCTTGTTCAAAAATTGCTGCATCGGTGCGTCGGGCTCGAACCCGATGATGGTCTGGTGATGATCGCCGCACATCCCTGCATCGGTTTGATAGGCGGTGCCACCCGCCAGAATTTTTGCGTCAGCGGTGGCAACGTGTGTGTGGCTGCCTACCACCATGCTGACTTTACCATCGAGATATAACCCCATCGCGTTTTTTTCTGAGGTGGCCTCGGCATGCATATCCACCACAATCGCATCGACATTTTTGCCTAATGTATAGCCTTCAAGTGCGGCTTGTGCGCACGCAAACGGCGAATCGAGATATTCCTTATGAAACACCTGCCCCAGCAGATGCAGCACCAGCAAGCGCTTGCCGTTTTTGAGAGTATAGAGTCGGCATCCGGTGCCTGGTAAATTGGATGGGAAATTATGCGGGCGCAGCAAACGTGGCTCGTTTTCCAGCGTTTGTCCGGCATCATTTTGATCCCAGATATGATCACCACCGGTCATCACATCCACACCGGCTGCGGCAAATTGTTTGCAGATCTCAGCTGTTACGCCAAAGCCACCGGCGGCATTATCGACATTGACCACCACCGCATTGAGCGCATAGTCAGCGCGAAGGGCAGGGATGCCGCGCAAGATTGCATCGCGCCCTGATCTGCCTACCACATCGCCGCAAAAGAGAAGTTTCATTGTTTAGTTGCCAGTCGCCAGTTGCTAGTCGTCAGTTTATAGAGAAGCCTCGCGCAACTCGCAACTCGCAACTAAAAAAAGCTGGCGCCTTCTTCGGTTAAAATCCCATCGAGCCGTTGGTCGTGATCCTCTCGCGGAACTTCAGGAATTTCCTGTGCGCAAAAACCCACGCCCACACATAAAGGTGGTTTACTCTGAGTAGCGCGAAGATGCGCAATCGTGCGGTCATAATAGCCTCCGCCATAACCCAGCCGATAGCCTTGTGCATCGAAGGCCAGCAGCGGCACCAATATCACGGCGGGGATGAAGGTGGGAGTATCAGGCGCGGGTTGCCGCGTGCCATGCGCGCCTTCGGCGAGTTTCGTGCCTGGTGCCCATGCGGCAAACAGCAATGGCGAGGTGGCATCGATCACCATCGGCAGCGCCATTTTTTTGTTGAAGGCGCTCATGCGGTTGAAAATCGGCAACACATCCAGCTCACCGCGCATGGCGTAATATCCCGCGAACGATGGCGCATAAGTTAAATAAGGATGATCGGCAAAATGATGCGCCACTGCTTGCGCTGCTGCTAAGCGCTGTGATGAGGGTAGGGCTTGGCGAAGGCTGAGCATGGTTTGGCGAAGATTGGTTTTCATACGTTAAGGCGTTACATCGTTATATCGTTAGAGTGTTTACCATGACCGTCACCCCGCACATTCCATGAGCGGTCGCGCTTAGCGCGGAGCGAATGGAAAAGTTGCGGGGTCTGGCAATAACAAAAACCAGACCCCGTCATGAAGACGGGGTGACAATCTCAAATAGGTCTCACGCTATCACGATTTAACGATTTTTCAAATCGTCATCAAACTGTCACATATGGAGAGTATATTATGAATAGATAAAAATGTATCTAATACATAAGTGAAATAAGGAAGCGTGTTATGCCTGGTGGATTTTTTGGAAATTTTGTAGGTAATACCAAAAGTGGGTTTAATAAACTCACCAATCTTGAAGTGGGTGATATGGATTGGAAAGAGTGGGGCGCATTGGCGGTGACCACGGCAGCGGCGATTGCCGCATTATCGTTTATTTTCGCAGTGGCGAAAAGTATCTGGGAAGAATATAAATGGTTTTTCATCATCGGCGCGGTGATTATGGCGGGGGTATGGATGTATAATAAGTTTAGCGAACAAGGCACGAGAGAAGCCGACGCGGCACCGATAGCAGCGGGCGCAAAGGGTGCTATAAAGATGAAGCAGCTTTCTTTCTATGATGAAAGTGCAGATGTGGGTGCGCCGCGCAAGATAGATATTGCGATAAGTGATGCGAATGTGAAATTAGGCAATGTTGAATATGCGGATTTATTGCCTCAGCAATCTGTGCAAGATGGTTTGCCTGAAGAGATTGCATTGCTTCAGGCTAAAGCCCGTGCTGAACAACATGTAGGGCTTTCCGCCTAGTTTTTTCTGTATATTTCTAAATTCCACAGGCTGTCACCCCGTCTTCATGACGGGGTCTGGCAAGGTTTTCGTATAACGTGCCAGACCCCGTGACAAGCACGGGGTGACAGCCTGCAATAAACGGGAATGATAATCTCAAAAAAAAGGAATAAGCAACCGCGACGGCCGTGGGCGAATCGATCCTCCCGTGACCCTTTTGGTCAGGTGGGTGCCGTGTATCCAAAGCCACAGCCTTGGTCAGGGACAGCTCCCATGAGGTAAACATCGGTCCCGGAGTGATAGTTGCCTACACGGGCCGCGCAGTAGTGCTTAGTATAGGGCAGGGTAGGCGGAAAAGCAAGGGGAGCGGTGAGGGCGTTAGATCGTTAGCGCGTTAAGTCGAATAACGATTTAACGCGCTAACGACTTAACCCTTAAGCAGCCGCCTTATGCGCTGACTCATCCAGCACAAACCTCGCCCCCGCCTGCGCATGAAGCTCGGCAGAATTATACAGCGGCAAGGGCGTGTGTTGCGCGGTGATCAGCAGTTCAATTTCGGTGCAGCCCAGCACCATGCCTTGCGCGCCGCGCGCTTGGAGACCTGCAAAGATGCGCAAAAATTCGGTGCGCGATGCATCCAAAAATTTGCCTTGGCACAGTTCTTCAAAAATCACGCGATGCACCAATTCGCAATCATCGTTCGATGGAATGATCGCGGTGATGTTATGGGTGGCCAAACGCTCACGATAAAAGGGTTCTTGCATGGTGCCGCGCGCGCCGAGCAAGCCAACCGTTTTGAGGTTGTCGGCTTTGATATGTTCGGCAATCGCATCGGCGATGTGGATGAGTGGGATGTTGACTGCGCGTTCAATCGCGGGGGCGCATTTATGCATCAGGTTGGTGCAGATCATGATGGCTTCGCAGCCCGCGTTTTCGAGTCCTTTTGCGGCGTTGATAAGAATCGCATCGAGTTCGTCCCATGATGCGCTGCGCTGGCGGCTTTGGATGTCTTCAAAATCAAACGAGTGCATGATAATCGGCGCAGAGTGCAACCCGCAGCGCGCATCGCGCACCGATTCATTCAGAATCCGGTAATATTCGCGGGTGGATTCCCAGCTCATGCCGCCGAGTAATCCGAGGGTACGAAGGGGTTGGGTCATGGTGTTGATTCTTTCATATGCTGT
>JAKFUW010000109.1 GCA_021732545.1 Alphaproteobacteria bacterium
TCCATGCGCCCAGCACAATGCCGCCTAACCCCAGCACCACATTCATTTGCAGCGTGAAAAAATCCATATGTTGCTGGTCGGTGACTTCAAATATCAGATATGGCACAAAGGAAATGAGCGTGAAAAACGGCCCCACAAAGAGCATCAGCATCAAGATCGGGTTCGGCGGCAAACGAAGGCCCAGCGCCCACGCCATCAAGCACCAGGCCACCAGCATGCTTTGCACATAGGTAAATTGCAGCACATGGCCGCCCGCCCAAAATACCGTTTCATAAAAAGCCTGACCTTGCAGCGTGACGGGCAGCGTCATATAGGATGCCACAAAGGCCATCATCGCCACGGCGGTGCTGATGATGCTCAGATAAATACCCCAGCCAATCACGAATGTTTCATCGCGCTTTGGAATTGCGAGCGACGATTGCACAATGCCAATAATCACCGAGGCCGCAACCAAACCAAGCCCCATAAAAAACACCAGATTGGTCAGCACCGGAATGTAATTGCTTTTGATCACTTCCCATTCGCCTGTCACGGGTGCAATCGCCATCAGCAACGTGCCGCCCAACATACAAGCCCACGCGCAGCGATTGAAAAACGGAATTTCCGCAGGACGCGCATGCACTTGCAGCATCGCCCATAACATGCCCGTCATCGCCAGAAACCACACCAGCACGGAAAGATCGACATGCACCACCAGCGACACTTGAAATAGTTCCTTGAACGCCGGAAACATTTCAATCAGTTGCGGCGTGCGCGAGACGACTAATATAATCGAAAAAACCCCTGCCAACCCCAGCGCCAAAACGGCCAACGCCAGCCAGCGTTTGGGCCACGGGTTCAAATCCAGATCGCGGGTAAAAAGGTGATAGGGTGTGTTCATGATGGAAGGTATGAAGATAGAAAAGCACGAAGTCAAGAAAAGTAGAAGCTGCAAAAAAAGCTGTCACTCCGGCGAAGGCCGGAGTCTATGCCTTGAAACATGGATACCGGCCTGCGCCGGTATGACAATGCCTGTGGGATGACGAGCTTTCTTAAATTTCCCCTTATCAGCCCTTGACTTTGTCACGCGCAGGAGTATGAGACGTACTTATGTCCGTGAACCCTTCATCTGCGCGTTCAAAGCTAGTGCTACCTTGGCTTTATCTGTGTTTATTGATGGTATTTAGCATGGTGTTTGTCGGCGGCGTCACGCGGCTGACCGAATCGGGATTATCCATTGTGGAATGGAAGTTAATTTCCGGCATACTCCCTCCCTTATCTGAAGCCGCATGGGAAGCCGAGCTGGAGGCTTATCGCTCCAGCCCTGAATATCAGATCAAAAACAAAGGCATGACCGTGCCGCAATTCAAGCAAATCTTCTGGTTGGAGTGGGGCCACAGGCTGCTTGGGCGCGCCACAGGCTTGGTGTTTCTGATTCCCTTCGCCTATTTTGCGCTGCGCCGCCAGATTGATCGTCCGCTGTTCTGGCGCTGCCTGATTGCAGGCGCGCTGGTGGGCATGCAAGGCACGGTGGGCTGGTTTATGGTGCAAAGCGGGCTGGTGGATGACCCGCGCGTCAGCCCCGTGAAACTCTCCATGCATTTAAGCCTCGCCTTCATTGTGTTTTGCTATGTCTGCTGGACAGTGTGGCTGCTGCGGCACCCCGCGCCGTCATCCCGAATGGCGCAGCCAGAGGGATCTGATCAGATGTTTCAGCAGCCACAGGCTGCTATCGACATGACGAAAAACTCTAAAAAGCGCATCGCCATTCGCCTCATCACCCTGGTCGTCTTCATTCAAATTATCTTGGGCGCGTGGGTGGCGGGCATGGATGCTGGCATGGTGTATAATACGTGGCCGCTGATGGATGGTGACATCGCCCCGCCAAATCTGATGACGCTCGAACCGTGGCACCGCAATTTTATTGAGAACATTCCGCAGGTACAATTTCAGCACCGCACCATGGCTTATATGGTGGCTGGCATTATTGTGCTTTATGTTGGCCTCAGTTGGAAACGCACCCCCAAAGGTCAGCGTCGCTGGCTGGTGGCTTTAAGCGCGGTTATCAAAGTTCAATTCTCGCTGGGCGTGCTCACCTTGCTCTATAGGGTGCCGATTGGTCTGGCATCTGCGCACCAGATGGTGGCGCTTATTTTATTAGTGTTGTGCTTATATCAATGTTTTCTGACCCGCAATAGTGCATCAGATGTTTTTTCACCCACATCAAAAGGGAATTGATTGAAATCAAAGAATGCTGCTGGCATAGTTATTATATTATAAAAAAAGAGAGACTCAATGACCCTGAATTACGATGCGCAATTTGATGCGGCACTCGACCGTATCAAATCCGAAGGCCGCTACCGCGTGTTCAACGAACTCGAACGCATTGCGGGGCGCTTCCCCATCGCGCGCAGCACCCGCACCGGGCAAGAAGTGGTGGTGTGGTGCGCCAATGACTATCTGGGCATGGGCCAGCACCCCACGGTGATAAACGCGATGACGCACGCCATTGAGCAAATGGGCGCAGGCTCCGGCGGCACACGCAACATCTCGGGCACGCACCAGAAAATCGTCGAACTCGAATCCACGCTGGCCGAACTTCACCACAAAGAATCGGCGCTGGTTTTCACCTCAGGTTATATCGCCAACGAAGCGGCACTTAGCACCATCGTCTCCATGCTCAAAGATTGCGTGGTCTATTCTGATTCGCTCAATCACGCCTCGATGATCTCAGGCATCCGCAATAGCTCGGGCGAGAAAAAAATCTTCCGTCATAACGATGTTAGCCATCTGGAAAGTTTGCTCGCCAACACCCATCACAACCGCCCCAAACTGATTGCGTTTGAATCGGTTTATTCGATGGATGGCGATGTGGGGCCGATTCGCGAAATCTGCGCGCTGGCGCGCAAATATAACGCCATCACTTACCTCGATGAGGTGCATGCTGTCGGCATGTATGGCGCGCGCGGCGCAGGCATCGCCGAGCGCGACGACCTGATGGAGGAAGTCGACATCATTCAAGGCACGCTCGCCAAAGCTTACGGCATTATGGGCGGCTACATCGCCACTTCGGCGCGCATTGTCGATATGGTGCGCTCTTTCGCGCCTGGATTTATTTTCACAACCTCGCTACCGCCTGCACTCGCGGCAGGTGCCACTGCCAGCATCAGGCACTTAATGCAAAGCCAATCCGAGCGCGATGCACATCAGGCTAATGCCCGCACGCTTAAAAGCCTGCTGCGCGCAGAGGGCATCCCGCAGATTGATGGCGACACCCACATCGTGCCCGTGCTCGTGCGCGATGCGGCGCTGTGCAAGCAAGCATCTGACCTGTTGATTGATCAATATGGCATTTATGTGCAACCGATCAATTATCCCACGGTTCCCAAAGGCACCGAGCGCCTGCGCTTTACTCCGACCCCGTTTCATACGCAAGAGATGATGGAACATCTGGCCACATCGCTTGCGGCTGTGTTTGACGCACTTGGCATTGCTCGTGAAGTGGTGGAAGAGACGCTAGCTCAAAAGCGATTTGGGTAAAGCCTGCTAGAATTAGTTTAAATCCTGCTAATCGCTTAAATAAACTAATGCTGAGGATATAATGCCAAATGGGCTGGATTTTATGCAGAGTTATATAGTTAGAGAATTGACCGAAGAAGAATTCAAACCGTTGTATGAAGATCACAAAAAATCTGTTTTTGAAGACACACATAGCTATGATTTTCGAGACGTTTTGACTGATATTGAATTAGGCACTGTTGTTAAATTAGCGTTTTGATGATTGCAGCGGCGATGAAGGCGAGGAATACGATGTCAGATTTTTCGTAACGCATTGAAAGCCTCTTGTTTTCCTTTAGTTTTCCGAAGAATTGTTCG
>JAKFUW010000129.1 GCA_021732545.1 Alphaproteobacteria bacterium
GGCGTGGTGTCGCATTGTGCGATCAATTCGTCAAGCAAAACCGCCTCGGCACCCAATTTACTCTCCACTAATTCGCGCAGATCCATATTTGGTGCGAGCGATGTGTCGGGGGTAATGGCGTGCAAAAATGGGCGTGGTAGCGGTTCTAAAAGCTGATTGTCTTCGTGGTGCTGATGGTTCAAAATGTCACGCACCGATTCGGTCAATACCGCGCCGTTGCGCAATAAATCATTCGATCCCTTACATCGAGGATCCATCGGCGAGCCCGGCACTGCATAAATATCGCGGCCATAATCGAGTGCATTGTTGGCGGTAATCAGCGAGCCGGATTTGAGCGAAGCCTCGATGACCACCACCCCTTTGCTCATTCCCGCGATGATGCGGTTGCGCGCGGGAAAGTGCCGCGCCATCGGTGCGGTATCAAACGGCGCTTCGGTGACGATGCAGCCATGCTCTGCAATTTGTTTATATAAACTCGCGTTTTCGGGTGGATAAATATTGTTGATGCCGCCTGCTATCACCGCCACGGTGCCGGTGGCAAGCGACCCCGGATGCGCGGCTGTGTCAATGCCGCGTGCCAACCCCGATGCCACAGCGTAGCCTTGCGCACCTAAATCCAGCGCTAGTTTTTTGGCAAAGGCGCAGCCATTAGCCGAACCATTTCGCGCGCCGACCATACCGATGACGGGTTGATTCAGCCATGGCCGCGCATCGCCCAAAATGGTCAGGCACGGCGGAGCATCATCCACCTGCCGCAAGAGTGGTGGATAATCATCATCGCCCAGCAACACCAGCTTTGCGCCACATTGTTCGAGCGCTTCGAGTTCAGCTTCCACGCTCGCCAGTGATGCAATCACAATCGGGCGTTTGCCGCCGCCTTTACGCGCGAGTTCTGGCAAGGCTTCCAGCGCGCGGGTGGGGGTTTTGTAAAAAGAAACCAACTGGCGATAGGTAATCGCGCCGACATTTTCTGAGCGAATTAAACGTAACGCATCAATGTGCGAGGATTCCGTGCGAGGCGATTGGTGGTTAGCAAGCATGATTGCCTCTTGTATCCAGCGCTGTCATTCTGCGGCGAGCGAAGCCAAGAGCGCAGAATCTGCTCTGGATCCTGCGCAATCGCTGTGCGATTCGCAGGATGACAAGGCATGATGTTGAACGTCTGAATGCGCTCATGCAGGGTCACTCGGCTTTGATTTGATCACATTGGGTAACGTAAATTTATGCTCGGTACCTTTGATGATTCGGATAATATTTTCGCGGTGTTTGAACACCACCATAATGGGGATAATCAGCGCAGGAATCCACATTAATGGCTGCATGTAATAGAGAATCAAACCAAAGCTCGCGATCATGGTGAGGCCAGCGGCAGAGGACATTTGGCTGGCGAGAAACACCCCGATCCAGATGGCAGCGCAATAGATGCCAAGCGGAGTATAAAATGAAAATGCGACGCCAAACACGCACGCAACGCCTTTGCCGCCTTTGAATTTTAGCCACACCGGGAACATATGGCCAAGAATGGCCGCAATCGCAGCAAAGCCGAGTAAGTTGGTGTTGGCGACGATGGTGTTCATCGCTTGCGCCACCGAACCTGCTTGCGCGGCGTTGGCATTGGCGAGTGCCACAATCCACCCTGCCAGCCACACGGCCATAAAACTTTTGCCAAAATCGAGGATCAGCGTGGCAAGCGCCAGCCATTTTCGCCCCGTTCGTAGCACGTTGGTGGCACCGATATTGCCCGAACCGATGCTGCGGATATCGCCTAAACCAAAGGTTTTTGCCAAAATAAATCCGAATGGAATCGAGCCTAGCAGATAGCTTGTGACGGCGATAATCCCCACCAAAATCTCATAGCTATGGGGCGATTGAGCGATGGGAGAAAGCAATGCGGCGAGTTGTTCCATGCTTTAAGGCCTAACGCAGCCTGCACAAATGTTCAAGCATAGATCGTTGTCATTGCGAGCATCCACAGGATGCGTGGCAATCCATGGATCGCCACGGCGCATTGCGCCTCGCGATGACGGCATTATAATGCGGTTTCAAATGTATCGAGCAGGCTTTGCAGAATGATAGCGGCAGAGGATTCATGGATTTTGAGTTTGCGCTGCAGTGCCGATTTCTTAGCATTCACCAGCTGTGCGTGGGCGGCGGCGGATGATAATCGCTCATCCCATAAAGCGGTCGGCAGATCAATAAACGCCTCCATCTGGCGCACGAATGCACGCACCGATTGGCAGCGCGGGCCTTGAGTGCCGTCCATATTCAGCGGGTAACCAATCGCAAGCGCGCCCACATAATGCTCATGGATGATGGCTTGAAGCTGCTGCATATCATAAGCAAATGTTTTTCGGGTGATGGTGGCAAGCGGTTGTGCCATGGTCAGCGCCGCATCGCTTACCGCCAAGCCAATATATTTGACGCCATGGTCAATTCCCAGCAGGCGGCCTTTAAATCCATCAGGCCATTGTGTGATGTCCGTTATTAGCATAACGCAACCCTACTCGATCTATGCTTGCCATGAAAGCGAAAAACTTTTAGATAACATTTGTTTCCCGTCATTCCCCGAATTTGCGCAGCAAATTATAGGGGAATCCAGAGCAACGCGTAAACTGGATCGCCCTATAATTGCTTTGCAATTCGGGCGATGACGAATTAACTGAAGATAGTTTTTATTGTGATTCAGGAAAAAATATGGCTGTTACCGAACAAAATATCATCAAAATCGCCAAGCTTGCGCGCCTGCGCATGTATGATGGCGATGTGGCGCATTATACCAAGGAACTCAACGGCATTGTCCATTGGATTGAGCAGTTGCAAGAGGTCAATACTGATGGCGTGGAGCAAATGACATCGGTCGCCGATCTGGCGTTGCCGTGGCGTGCCGATGTGGTGACCGATGGCAACAAACAAGAGCAGATTTTGAAAAACGCACCCGCCAGCGACTATGGCTGCTTTCTGGTGCCCAAAGTGATTGAGTAGCGTTTTAGCGTGTCACCCCGCACGAGACACGAAGTGTCCGTTGCGGGGTCTCCCGATGGTTTTTCATGAAAGATTATTGCGTCTATATTCTATCTAACACACATCATACGGTGTTTTACACCGGCATAACCAATGATCTCATTCGTCGCGTCTATGAGCATAAACATCAACTTATTGATGGGTTCACCAAGAAATATAACCTTCACAAATTACTGTATTTTGAGGTGACAAGCGACGTGAATGCCTCTATCCATCGTGAGAAGATAATCAAGAAATGGAAGCGTGATTTCAAATTCGATGCAATCAATCGGATGAATCCTTCATGGCTCGATTTATATGAAACCATGTTAACCGCGGGAGACCCCGCAACAAGTGCGGGGTGACAATTATGTATATTGAATTAACATCATTATCCCTCACAGCGATGCGCGATGCATTGGCGCGCAAAGAATGCTCATCGGTAGAGCTAACGCAAGCGCATCTTGCCGCGATTGATGCAGGCAATGTCGAATTGAATGCCTTTACCGAGATCACCCGCGATATAGCGCTGGCGCAGGCAAAGGTCTCGGATTCAAAAATCGCTAAGAACGAAGCCGGACTGCTCGAGGGTATCCCCGTTGGCGTGAAAGAATTATTTTGCACGAAAGGGGTTCGTTCCACTGCCAGTTCCAAAATCCTCACCGGATTTAAACCCGAATATGAATCGACTGTTACGTCGAACCTGTTTGCCCAAGGCGGCATCATGCTGGGCAAAACCAACATGGACGAATTTGCGATGGGTTCATCCAACGAAACCAGCTTCGATGGCAATTGCGTGAATCCGTGGAAACGTAATGACGGCGCGAGCG
>JAKFUW010000008.1 GCA_021732545.1 Alphaproteobacteria bacterium
ACAATAACGAGCGCCCTAATATGGCTATCGGTGGCATCACACCAGCTATGAAGCTGGCAAAGGCCGCCACACTAAAACCCTCTACTCTCAACCCCTGCTAATAATGGGGGGATTACCTAATGCCACCAAACCAGCAGCGTCTTCGGGTGAAGGGAAAGGAAAATGAAGACGGCCATGTAGCGACTCTTTTGCCTTTTCGTATCCATATCGTTTGATACTGTCTACCACCCAAATCAGCAACGATAACGGCGTATGTTCTAACAGCACATCATTCTGGTGGCCTCCGCGATAATTACCAGAGAAACTGTTGGTTCCTGCATAGATTTCATCTTCGTGGGTGGAGGTTATATAACTGGCAACCATCTTCGATATAGCGGTTTGAGATTGCTTTAAATAAGGCGCATCCCAAAATTGGGTGAAAGCTTCTACAGCTTTCAGATACTCAGCACGTTCGACAGCTCTTTTGGGGGCGTCTTCGGGTTTATCATAAAGTGATTCTTGCGGCGGAACTTTTGCTTTTGCT
This sequence comes from Alphaproteobacteria bacterium, assembly GCA_021732545.1. Lineage (GTDB taxonomy): Bacteria > Pseudomonadota > Alphaproteobacteria > Rickettsiales > UBA3002 > JAKFUW01. Next base: position 524 of record JAKFUW010000008.1, read on the forward strand.
TTCTGTTCTTCAACCAGCTCTTTAATTTTTGGTACAACGGCGCTTTGCCAAACCTTTGCATAAGCGGTCGCCAGTTTCTGAGTTTCTTGCTGTAGACGTTTCACCTGAGCGTTCAAACCCGAGAAATCCGTTAGTTTACCCGCTTCTTCCTCCGACTGCGCCTTGGAGAGGCCTGTGCTTTCAAGAATGGTGGCGATCTGCTTGGTTGCTTCTGCTTTATCTTCAGCAGAAACGCTAAGCAGCGTATCTTTCAAATCTGCATTGCCCTGCGCCATAGTTCACTCGTCTTCTGCTCTGAGAATTACTCTTTGATTCAACCTCAGATTAGCACAGTGTAGCAGAGGCATTTGTTAAGATTGTATTAATTCGCTCACCCGCATCCCCGATGCGCAGGCCGCAGTCTAATTTGAAGTGCAACGTGTATTGATATTGTTTAAGAAAACATCGGTTGGTGTTTGGTAATCTAGGCATTTCATGGGCGTATTGTTAATTATTGCCACCGGCTTGGGCATCTGTAGCCGCTTGAGAAATACGTGACAATCATGCTATATCCACAAGTGCTGGCCGCTAATTTGTGCATCTACGATTACCGAAATGACGATAGCTTTACCTTCTGGTTGCTGACACTTTGGCAGGTTCACTGGCCAACCCAAGTGACGTCATCATTTCAGCCGTTGCGCAGATGAAGGGAGGATTTTCCAATATTTTACCGTTGTGATAGTGTGCGGCAGCACCGCCATATTGCAAAGGCGCATCCTGCATTTTCCGTGTCACCGGGTCATAGGATACAAAATCTGCTCCCGCCGCTTTGGCAATGGCGTGCATCGGGGCAGTATCCCATATTTTGATTCCCCCCTCACCGCCCAATACACCAACATGCGATTCTCCCATCAATGTTTTAGCCATTCTCAGCGGCAGGGTGTATTGTTTCGTGGAGCTATGATCTGCAAATGTGGCGAGCGGGCCCTGTACCGTGTCATCACCTTTGCGCCAACCGATTGCAATATCTAAAGGACTTTTAGTATCATAGGTTTTTCTGGGCTTTAACATGGACACCTCGCCTGTCTGGGTGTTCTCCACGCTGGCATATCCCGCTTTGCCGCTATGTAAGAATTTATTTTCACCGGGAAGATAGACAAAGCCCGCCGCCGGCTCCATCTCACCCTTGGCATTGGGTACCAGCAGCGCTGCACTCACCGCATATTCGGGGTGTCCCTCAGTGTAACTGAGTGTTCCGTCCAACGGATCGATGACCCATACAGGCCGGCCCTCACGCTGCGCTTTCTGCAATTCCAATTCAGGATGCGGATCTTCTTCCGAGAGCACTTTGTAAGGAGTCGCCTTTCTGAGCGCTTCCATCATGATCGTGCTGTTATGGATATCAATACGGGTCACGGGTGATTGATCCGGCTTTCTATCTGCGGATGCTCCGGAGCTTGTTTCTTGCACCACTTTTGACTGTTCATTCTTTGCATAATCGCCGGCTTCTTTCACGATAGCGACCACGGCGTCATATTGTGTATCGTTGAGATAATGACTGGCTGGAGTGCCACGACCGATCTGGGTACGTTGGTGCCCCTTCAAAACATGGCTGGACGTACGAGTGCCGGGCTGGGTGCGAACCAGATCATTCACTTCCCGCATGATAGACTGGTGGGCTTGCACGATACGCTCAGGTACTTTCTCATACAGCTCAATGGCAGGGATAGATTTGACGTTAGCGGCGTTTGCATTCAGGTTCAATGGGCTGCCATCTGCCAATATGTAGGTTCTTTCTGCAATCCCTTCCCCCACATCGATGGACCGATATTTAATTTCGCCCTTGGTGTCTTCGCGCACCACGAGCATGCCGCCTTCATGGGACTGCTTCCCTCCTATTGCCTGAGCTGTTCCAAAAAATTTGGCGCTTCCGGTCACGTAGACCGCGGGCATTGGCTCGCTTAACTGATGGCATGCGCCACCTTTCTTTGCAAATTCTGCAGCCGAAAGGGATGATTTAATGGCACCGTTTTCTAGCTTGCCTTTAACGCTGGACAAGCGTTGATCAAACACATCTTTAATCCCAAGCCCGTTCGTTTGCCCCGTAAGCCTGGCGACATCATCTGGAAGCGGGCCGTCAGACATCACACAGGCCAGCCATGCATGGATTTGCTCAACAGTAAACTCCTCCGGTGATCCGCCCATATGATTGATCACAGCCTGCATCTTTTCTGACTGTTGTGGAGTAGGGTCGTTGACCGTGATCACCTTGGTGCCATCGGTGGGCAGCTTAGCCGTCGATTCGTTGCGATTGGGAATAATAAGCTCAATCGGAGCGCCATCTTTTAGAATCACGGGCACGGGCAAAATGAATTTAGGCGCAGATGACCGCACGAGTGTGGTTTTCTCTGGCGAGAAATCCAACTGTTCATAATGCACCGGAACCGACAAGCCTGTATTGCTGGCATAGGCCGCCCGGTACAAGGCCGATGGGATGTTAAAGGCGGGTGCTTTACCCGGATCGGCAAAACGACCAACGCGGGAATCAAACAACATCCTGTCATAAAGAAATTTGATATCTTCGCGACGCAAATGCATTTTGGCTGCGATCGTATCGAGCGCCTTGGGGTTGGATGCCTCGATTTCCGCCCACGCATCATAGGTAACGGCTTTATTCGCAGCTATTTGTGCGTTTTCTACCACAATCTGGGTGGCGACAAGATCCCCTAACCCCTCATGCTTATAATGGTAGTTGGGAAGCATGGCGCCCATGTCTTTTACTTTGGTTATCAAGGCGGTCTTCACCTCGTGGCCCGCAGATTGTTGCCTGCCCAGCTGTGAAAATATTTCCAGCGCTTCCTGACGCATATCCTCCGGAATCACGCCAATATGGGCGTGGGAGTCGACCATAAAGCCCCAGCCTCTGTCAAGATTATGCTGGTCATCGCGTACAGTAAACATAGGCTGAAAAACTATGCTTTCCGCCAATTTTCCGATAAACGCACGCTGTTTATCTGTCTGCGCCAGCTCTGTGAGTTCTTCAATCAGTTCACGCTTAGGGCGATAGTCACCATTGTCTCCTGGCTCTATAAATCCTCCAAACGCTCCAAATCCGCCACCTACCGCTGATCCGCGCACATTGCGGATCGCAATTGATTCACCCGGATTCTCTGGATCGGGAATGACAATCAGGCTACAGAATGAACCATCTTTGGTCGCCTTGCGCTTCATGAGCAATTGCTCTTCGCGCAGCGGTGCGGAAATGGCCGAGGCTTGCGTTATAGCTAACTAACCGAGTGACAGCATATTATTTCTGTGGTAGTACTA
>JAKFUW010000005.1 GCA_021732545.1 Alphaproteobacteria bacterium
ATTAATTTATTATTTGCCACGGTGCTGATTGGTGGGGTGGTCATCTTCAAGCGGGGCTTGCTCAAATATCTGTTTGAAGCCGCCTTTACCCTGACCGATCAGGGCTGGCGAGTGTTATCGCTTCGCTGGGGTGTGTTTTTTATCTTTTTAGCGATTTTAAATGAAATCATCTGGCGGAATTTTTCAACCGATTTTTGGGTGAGTTTCAAAGTGTTTGGCATGCTCACCTGCACCATTATGTTCACACTGAGCCAGCTGCCGCTCATCAAGCGTTACGCAGCAACAGATCAATGATTATTTTTTAGCGGGCACAGCGACCAACGCTTGAGAAAAGGCTTCATCCCATGCGCTTGAATAATGCGAGGAGGGCGAAGAACCAGAGCATGCCGTCGTGCAAAGAAGTGCGCCTAACATGATCATCATGGACATGGTTTTCATTAAAACACTCCTTTTAGGGCAAGCCATGTCTTTTATGCATGGCTATGTTTCGTTAAACGCATTGAATGCCTGAACCACGGATGTTAACAAAATGAAGCGTCCATGCAAGTAAAATATAAAAAATCTTGCGCTGCACTGCACAATCGCGCTATAGTGAGAGTGTCATTTATGACTATGGTGATAAATGAATTGATGGAATAAGCGGATTGGACCCGGGGGCGGAACCCGGCAGCTCCACCCAAGTTCGTGAGTTACGAGCGCAAGCGAGTATTACGAGAACTTGGCCTCGCCAAAGCTGCTTGCAGCGTAGGCGGGCAAGCCAAGTGTACTGTCCGTCTACGCCCTTTGGGCTACGGCGTGACGCTCGAAATTCTCATGTCTCGCATACGCTCAACAGCGAATTTCGGCGGGGCTGAATTAGGATCGACAACCGTGATAAAGATCAGTTTTTTGCCCGGAAAGACACCGCCGTGACGGATCACATTTTTCAAATGCAAACGATAACTTTGCACTCGTTGCTGCTAACGACAATTTTGTCGGCGCGGATCGTATTGCTGCCTAACGGCGCAGTACTGATTCCAAGTCAGTAAACGCGGCCCGAGGGGGGCCGGGCAACAGAACCCCCTCACCTTAAAGGTGGTTGCGAGTTGCCAGTTGGTAGTTGAAATTGAACCGTAACTGCACTAACTAATCACTCGCAACTGGCAACCCGCAACTGGCAACTGACATGAACGAACCCGATATCGACTACCCCGCTTTGATCGACCATGCGATGCGCATGGTGGTGAAAACCGCGATCACGCAAATTGCCGCGCTGACCTATTTGCCGGGCGAGCATCATTTTTTCATCTCCTTTATGACCCAGCATCCGGGTGTGGAGCTTTCGCCTGCGTTGCGCGCACGCTACCCTGAGGAGATGACCGTCGTCATCCAGCATCAGTTCTGGGATCTGGAAGTGACGGATACCCAATTTAGCATCACGCTCAGCTTTAATAATATCCCCGAAAAACTAGTCGTGCCCTTTGTCGCAATGACCGCCTTTGCCGACCCTTCCATCAAATTCGGCCTGCAATTTCATAGCCGCGATTGGGAAGAAGATTCCGATGAAGGTGTCCATTGCCCAGCCACAGGCCGCACCGGGCGCGAAATGCCACCTGAGGCCTCGTTCGATGAAGAACCACCATCGCAAGCCAACCCACCTGCAAATGACTCTAAGGTCCTGAGCATGGATGCATTCAGGAAGAAATAGCCTTGTCTCTGACTCAAAAAATGTACCGTCTATTGACCACTATCGGCGTCATTTTGAGCCTTAGCTCAACAGCAATTTCACAGCATTACATTAATAAAAAATATGACGATATCGACCAACTTCGGCAAGACACTCGTGACGTTGATATTGTTATTGATAATATCTGGGATCAGGTGACAGCGCTGGAACGCAGTCGCCAAAGTGTGATCATCATTTCAGGGCATAACCTGCTGGATAAGCAGGCGCAAAAAGCAGTTTATGCAATGCTCAACAGCACTCCGCATATTCCCAAATCAGAGATTAAAAAGCTCTATGGTCATATCCTCAAAGGCTCTTTTAACACCTTTAATCGTGTCATCGATACCATCCGAAACGACTATCTCAGTCAAATCGACACTGTTTACGTCAATCGAATCCAGGACGAAACCTCCATCAATCTCCTCAAAGACGAAATCGATCAAATCGGTATCATTGTTTTGTGCCTGCAGGCAATCGCTATGATGTGTCTTTTAGGTCGCGATATTGGTTAAATTCTGGTACCCTTACATAGAAAGCTGTACTCTATGATTTTCTTGGATTCACAAAAAAAACCTGAACAAAATCTATCGTCTGCTTTACTTGCTGTTAACCGTGAAGAAGCGCAAGACGTAGATTATCAAACAGCATTGAATGTGTGGAATGTGGCTTTAAGTAACGGTCTAGACGATTGATCCGCGCCCTCACCCTTGCTCAACAAGCTGCCGCCGTTGGTGAAACACCGATTGGTGGGATTATTGTGCGCGGTGATGTGGTGATAACCTCCGCCCATAACCTCACCGAATCCCTGCATGACGCCACCGCCCACGCCGAAATGTTGGCGCTTCGCGCGGCATCTAAAATTCTGGGAACGCGGTATCTCACCGATTGCGATTTATACGTGACATTAGAGCCCTGCCCGATGTGCGCGCAAGCCATTAGCTTTTCGCGCATCCGCCGGTTGATATTTGGCGCTTATGATCCCAAAGGCGGCGGCGTGGAACATGGGCCACGAATCTACACGCAACCCACCTGCCACCACCGCCCTGAAATTATCGGCGGGGTAATGGAGCATGAATGCGGCCAAATACTCAAAGATTTTTTTGCAAAAATGCGATAAGCTATTTTCATGTTCCTGCTCAAACTTTTATGGCTGCCCATCACCATCGCACTATCCGTGTTGTCGCTGGCATCACGCTTTATAGTGGGTTTGTTCAGCTTTGCCTTTGGTCATCTTATTTTTTTGGCGATCATTATCGGCGGGTTGATACTATTTACACGTTAGCAACATTGACAAATCATCCCTTTCACGCCACAAACAATCGATATAAACACGCGTCATTGCGAGCGACGATTTATCGTCGCGTGGCAATCCAAATTGTGCAATGGATCGCCACGTCGCGCACACGCTCCTCGCGATGACGAAACCCATAAGGATATTCCATGTCGGTACAATATGTCTATGTGATGAAGGGCTTGTCTAAAACCTATGGCACCAAGCAGGTGCTCAAAGACATCTGGCTTTCCTTTTTGCCAGGCGCAAAAATCGGCATTGTGGGGCATAATGGCTCGGGTAAATCGACGTTGCTCAAAATTATGGCAGGGCGCGATAGCGAATTTAACGGCGAAGCATGGCCAGCTGAGGGCTTAAAAGTGGGTTATTTAGAGCAGGAACCGCAGCTGGATAACGCGAAAACCGTGTTAGAGAATGTGATGGATGGCCTGAAGGAAAAACGCGCACTGCTCGAGGCCTTCAACGATATTTCAATGAAACTGGGCGTTGTCGCCGACAATGACGAAATGATGGCGCTGATTGAAAAGCAAGGCGACCTGCAAGATAAAATCGATGCTGCCGACGCATGGAACATCGAAACTGATGCCGAAATGGCGATGGAAGCGCTGCGCTGCCCCGATGGTGCCTCGAAAGTCGATAAATTGTCAGGCGGGGAGCGCCGCCGCGTGGCACTGGCGCGTTTGCTGCTCGAAAAACCCGATATGTTGCTGCTCGATGAACCGACCAACCATCTGGACGCCGAATCGGTAGCGTGGCTCGAGCGTTATTTGCGCACCTATGCGGGCACCGTGGTGATGATTACGCATGATCGTTATTTCCTTGATAATATTG
>JAKFUW010000236.1 GCA_021732545.1 Alphaproteobacteria bacterium
AGGGGTGAGGGGCTAGTAAACGCGCTTCTGCGAGGAGAGCTATTCTATGAGCGGTTGCGCTTAGCGCAGAGCGAATCGCAAGGCTCGACGAAGCAGTCTTATCCAGTAGATCGCTTCGCTTCGCTCGCGAAAGCGAAAAACTAAACCCTAGCCCCTAGCCCCTAGTTCCTTTCTTTTTGATATTGAAGCACAAAATTGGCAAATTGCTGCTCGAGCATATCGACTTCGGGGCTATCGCACGGGGTGCGGTTATAGATCATTTCAAACCCACCCTTGGCGCTGGAGACAATGCTGGCATAAAGCTGCGCCACATCGAGCGGAGCGTTGGCGGATTGCTTTTGATAGGCGATGATATCGCCTTGCAGTGCCTTGAGCAAAGTGCTGATTTCCTGATCGTTGGTGCGCGTGCATTTATTGAGAATATACGCGCCAATTAAGGCATTTTCGTAACGCGATTTAAGGTTTTCAATGCTGGCACCCAGCGGCGTTTGGGAATCATCGGGTGCATCAAACAAACCCAGCACCGCCGCAGGATCGGCTATGTTATCGATGGCATCGGATGCGGGCATATCGGTTGCGACAGCAGGGTTTTCAGGTGTGGTTTCAACCACGGTTTTTGGAGCAGATTTCTCGGGCACAGGATATTGGGCAATAAACAAGCAGCCCACCAACACCAGCGCAAAGATGATCTGATAATTACGAAGCTGCCATTGATGCATTAAAAACAGCAGGCGGCGGTCGGGTTGCAGATCAATCAGGTGGCGGCGTAGCCAGCGCTCATGCATCAATAAATACAGCGATACCAGCAACACCGCAAGCAAAGCTGCCGCGCCCACGATGGTTCGAGGCTCAAATGACGTGAATTCACTCATGCCCAAGCTGTAGCGTGGATTATTTGTTTTTGCAATTAATGGTCACCATTTCGCCCATATTGGCGGTGACGCGCCACGGGCGGTCGTAGCTGTAGCAGCGATAGACCAGCTCGAGCGTGGGTCGGCAGCCGCTATTTGGGGCTGGGTTGCCAAGGGTTTCGACATCGGCGATAAATTCACAATCGCGCTTGCCATCGCACAACGGGGCGATTTTATCGCGGACATTGTTGAATTTAACCAGCTGTTTAGGTGGGGCGGGCGGCGCTCCAGGGCGACGGTTGCGAAACCGATCGGCTATTTCGTTGCAATTAAGCCCCCATCTACCTTCCCAGATGGTGACAAAACGATCGCCAATGGGTTCTTCGATCACGATTTGCTTGGTGGTGCCGGTGGCATCGAGAATGGTTTGAGTTTGGGCTTTGGGCTTTTGCTCGGGCGGGCTTTCAAGCTTGCCGCTGGACGCAAAAATGATCAGCACCGTAACGATGATGCCAGACAGCGCAATGATATGAAACCGCATGTTATGCATGGCGTTAACCTTGATAGTTTATTGTTATGTTTTTGTAGTCGCTAAACTTTATCTCCCCGCGTCAAGATAGCTGTCATCCTGAATTTATTTCAGGATCATTTCGAATAGATGCGCCAAACAAGTTCGGCATGACAGATAGGGACAAATAAAATTAAATGACTATAACCTATTACACCCTAATTTAAAGTATAGGCTAAATAAGTAAAGAATAGATTGAGGAAAAGCTGCGAAAGAGGGGATTTAGCCCAAGAAACGCGTTGTGCCGTTGCGGTTGCCTTGCCACGAAGGCTCGTTGGGGGCTTAGCGACGCACGGGAGGTGGAAGCCCGACATCACGATTATAGACTGGCTTGGAAAAACCGAGTGCAGTTACTTTTTTCTCCCCATCTATACCGTGCTGGCCGTGATCGAAGGTTTTGCCTTTTGTAATTCCATGATCAACATAAGCGGCAACGCTATCGTGTATTTTTGTATTATCTGGCATCCCCATGGCTATACGCAAATTATCTGGATTGGCTGTATTGTAATTATGCATGCCAGCTTGTGCGGTTGTATTAGAGTAATTACCGGTAATTTCAGTGGCATATTGTCTGATGTTCGTTCCCTTTAGCACATTCACCATATCGCCTAAGGTGGGGTTATCACCAACTTGTTTGCGTAATCCAGCGGGCATACCTTCCATCTCTCGTGCTGTGAGTGGCCGGCTGACACTGATATAGTGACCTGCATTATTGTTAAGGTCTGCCAATACCGACCAAACGCGTCCACATCGCGCATCACGATTTGCGCGCGTTACTTCGATAGAGGCATTATCAAATACCTCTTTAAATCCTCCTGTTAGTTTAGGTCCTGCTACTGCGATGGATGCTTCAAATTGTTTCCATTCTCCGCTAGTCACATCGATTTCTTTACCCGCTTGCCATGCCTTCACAGCAAAATCTGGAATTGCTATACCTGAATATAATAGTACATGACCTGCCTCTTGAAACAAGTTAGGCTGAGCAGCATTTTCAACTACTAAGGAAGCGGCAAAGGCCTGTTCAGCTGTGAAACCTTTATTGGAAAAGAAACGACGAGTGGTATCCCTAACAGCGTTCACCTTCACCTGCGCAGGAGGCCCCTCGAGCGAAGGCGTAAGGCCCGCGAGCATGCTCGAGAAGGTGCCTTTGCCGCCTTCGGTGGATTTCATCATAAATTCACGCATTTGGGCGAGGGTTTCGGCTCGTTTTTTAAGCTCGATCTCATAGTGATCGACATCGGGGGCGTCTTTGCCCGTGAACCATGCATATTGATCTTTGTTTAAAGGTTCGTCCGTGGTGAGTGTTTTGTAGGCTTCGGCAATATCAAGGTTGGGCGTATCGTTCGTTTGTGCAAGAAAATCTGAGTAGCGTGCCTGAAATTTTGCGGTCAGTTTAGTCGCGTCATCTTCAGGCATACCATGCTGCGCTTGCCGAGCTGCGGCTTGTGCTTTGGGTGATAAAGGCGGGGTGATGGCCATTATGGGTTAGCGAGCTGCTTGAGCAGCTGGTTGCGGAGCAGTAACTTTTGGGATAACAACTTTTGTCGGAGTATCGTTTCCGTCAAGTTTTATGAGGGCGTTTCCGTCAGAATCAACTTTTAAGCCTCTAAATTGTCCAGAACTCAGTAGCATGTCCAGCATACTTGGTTGTGTTGCAACGGTGCGTTTAGAATCATCTAGTTGAGCAGCCCAACCTGCAATTTGATCTGCAGAAAGCTTTTTTAACTCTTTTAAATCGTCTGCCGTCACGGAACCATCTTTCAAAAGTCGGGCAATGTTAGCTACCTGAGCACCGTCTTTGACTAAGTGCTTGGCAATATCCGCAGGAACATTTGCCTGCAAGATATCTGCCGCTTTATAAACAGCAAGTTGTTCTGCGATTTTTTTATGTGATTCAGATTTGGCTTCTTCCAGCTTCATTCCTTCGGGGCCGAGTTGAAGAGGCTGCCCATCTGAGCCTTTAGGTTGAAAAATGAGACCGTATACCCCAAATGATTTTCCGTCTTGAGATACGGGTTTGCCTTGAGCGTCTAATCCTGTGAAACGCTGTGCCTGAGATGCGATGAAGCTATCTACGGGGTTGTTTTCTCCACCAGATAAAATTTTTCTTAGTTCAGCTTTACGAGTATCATTTAGTGTTACGCCCTGAAGGTCAGGCGATGTTTCAATGATGTGGTCAATTAGTTTAGCTGTTTGCGTTTTGGTGTCATAAGCTGCTTTTGCAATATCAATTTTGATGGCATCAGATGTTTTCGCAAAGTCACTACCAGGAAATGCAAAACGTAAGCGTGTGGTTCCATCATTATAGGATTTAATGGTTGCCGCGGCTTTGTCTTTTAATTCACCAGCATTGAATATGCCTGCAGTCTATAGAG
>JAKFUW010000143.1 GCA_021732545.1 Alphaproteobacteria bacterium
CCGTGCTGCCGGTGACATTTGTGCGAAAGCGGTGGTGGCAGAATATCGCCAGAGTGCGCAGCGCGATGTGATGCGCTTGGTGGTATCCGATGCGCCCATGTTCACCGTGGCCGAGCCGGTAGTCGCCACATCATCGCAGCGCCAGCCATTGCCACAGCGGCGTGAAGGATTCACGCAAAAAGCGATGGTAGGCGGCCAGACGATTTATCTGCGCACCGGCGAATATGCTGATCATCGTTTGGGCGAGATTTTTATCGACACGCCCAAGCAGCCCGAAGGCGTGCGCACGATGATGCAGCAATTTGCGATTGCGGTATCGGTCGCGTTGCAGCATGGTGTGCCGCTGGATGCGTTTGTGGATGCGTTTACGCGGACGCAGTTTGATCCCGCGGGAACGGTGCAAGGCAGCGACCATGTGGAAACCGCAAGCTCGATGCTCGATTATGTGTTCAAGGAATTGGCTGCTAATTATGAGGTGAAAGCGGCACCTGTGGCAGCAGCGGTTTCGCTTGAAGTCAATAACGCGTAAATTTTTTATCCGTCATTGCGAGCCACGAAGTGGCGTGGCAATCCACCTTCCTTTATGTTAGCTAAGATGGATTGCTTCGTTCGCACGCTCACTCGCAATGACGAGCGTCAATCACTCAGCCCATAATAATCGCGGCGCATATTGGCGTAAGACGAGAACGCTTTTTCATCGATATGTTGTGGCGGTGAGTCAGTGCTCAGCGCCATTAGTTCTCGCGTGGCCTGCGCTGCATCATGCATGGCAGCCAGCGGCAATACATGGCCCCAACCACAGTTGCGGATGCGCTCGGCGGGTGCGCCCAAATCAAAGCTTACCGGATACATCCGCGCGTGCAACGCGATGGAAAGCGTGTAGGTATAGGTCTCCGGCCACACCGATGGAATCAACGCCATATGGCAACGATGCGCTGCGAGCTGCCGATAAATATCATGCTCCTCATAAGCGCCATGCAGCGTCACTTTTTGCAACCGTTTGAACAAGGATGGTTGCTGCGCATCGCCAAAGATATGGTAGTGAATGGGCACGTCGTTGGCATGCGCATATTTAGCTAAACGCACGATCACATCCGCGCCTTTGTGCGGTGTCAGGCGGCCAATAACCGCAATATCGAGTGTGGCACCGCGAGTGTGATGAATATAGAGGCTAGGCGTGGTGATGGGGGTTTCAGGGTGCGGGCGCACGGCGATATGAATGTCTTTGAAATGACGCTCCATCCGCCCTGCACAATCGGCGCTCGGTGCAAAAATGCTGCGCGCTTGCCCCAGCCACAAGGCGTGTTGGTAACGCCACAACCAGATGGGCGTACGCCCTGCTGCAGTGGGGTGATGCTGCGCCCATTCTTGCGATTGCTCCAAGCTCGGATCACCTTCATAAGAGCCCGAATCAAACACCAGATTGATGCTGGGGCAGAGGTAATAATAATCATGAATGGTCACATCATACTGCGCGCTAATCGCCTGCGATACCAGCGCCACCCAATCGCACATGCGCTGTGCAAACCCTAACAGATGATGCACATGAAGATGGGTGATTTCGAGTGATTTGAAACAGGCAATCGCATCTTCAATTTCATCATCCATATCGAAAACTAAATTAGGAAAAATTTGATCGTCGCCATGCCAAAGCCGCAAGCGGCTGGCATGTTGCGAATCGGGGTTGAGGCGATAGCATGTGGTGCCTTCACGCTCAAGTTGCGCGACCATATCCTGAATGTGGCGCTCGGTGCCACCGCCCGCATTGTGGCTGACCATCACCATGCTGTGTTGCTGTTTAAGGTTCTGCAAACGAGCAATATCGAGACTGCGCCGCAGGGGTTTCAGCGGGTCTTCATCGCGAAAAGCCCGCACCAGCGTGCGATAATGCGGATGCTTCATATTCAGGCGTTTGAGCGAGCGCCGCAGCTCGCGCCGTTTGCTGCCTTCAAACGACACCGCACCCGTATGGCGCACAAATATATCGGCGGCGAGCACATGGCGAAAACCTAAATCGGCGGCACGCAAGCACCAGTCATTTTCTTCGCCATAACCGCGCCCGAATGTATCCTCATCAAACCAACCAATTTGGGTGAGTGCTTCGCGCCGCATGAGCATGCAAAAGCCAACGGCAGTAGGAAGTTCGGGCGATTGTCCTGCATTCGCGGTGGCCGCCAACGCGTCAAGTGTGGCATAGGAAACCTCAAGCGCTGCGACATTGCCATGAAAAATACGCGGATAGCTGACCAGCTCGCCATTGTTGGAAAAAGGCGTCACGCTCGCCGTGCGCGGATGGCGATATAAAGCGGCGTGCATGCGGTCGAGCCAACCATCATAGACTTGCGTATCAGCGTTGAGCAACACCACATCGCATGCGGCATAAGCTGCGTGTTGCATGCCCTCATTCACGCTTTTCACAAACCCCTGATTCTGCGTATGGGTGATGAGTTCAAAACATCCAATAGCCGCCAGCGATTCGAGCTTAGTTGCTAGCTTATGATCGGGCGAGGCATCGTTGATCACCAGCAGCGCATAGGGCGTATCGTTGCGCGCGATCAGCACACTAAACAAGCAGCACATGGTTTCGTCATAGCCTTTATAAACGGGAATAATCACCACCACTTTTGCAGGCGCAGACGCGGGCGTGTAGCTGTTTAGCAGCGCGTTCCAGGCTGCATCGCTTGGTGCATCAATGGCTGCTGGGATTTGTGGTTTTTCGCTACTGAATAATCCATGCAAGCGCGTTAAGCCCGCTTTGCGGTGCAACCAATTTTGGTAAGATTGGCTTTGCACAATAAAATGCTCAATCGCGTGAAAGGTGAGTTCGGTGGTGATGTCTTTCACGCGGCGCGGCAGCGGAAATTTATCATACATCCATGCCAGCGTGAACCCGATCCCATGCACAAACCGCGCGACCTGACTGCGTTGCTCCCACAGTTTTTTGAGCAGCCGCATCGGCACCGATAACGGTGGAGTAGGTGATGGTTCGGTTGGTGGTTGGCTCACGCGCATTTCCTAGTTCGATTTCGTCATTCCCCGAATGTGTTGTAAGCACATTATAGGGGAATCCAGTGCTGGATCGCCCTATAATCGCAAGGGCGATTCGGGCGATGACGGATAGGGTTTTTCAAGCGCCCGAAGATACCCCCCCCACTCCATAATGCCAAGCAGATAGTGAAGGTGCAAGCCATTGATATTATTTGATTTTGGACAATGGGTGTTTAGTGGAAACCACCGATTTCAAGCGGCTGTTGCTCACATGGGTATAAATTTGCGTGGTGGATATATCGCAGTGGCCGAGCAATTCCTGAATAATTCGCAAATCCGCGCCGCCTGCCAACAGATGCGTGGCGAAGGAATGACGCAGCGTGTGTGGGGAAATCACATCAGGATTTAACCCCGCGCCGAGTGCCAATTCTTTGAGCAGTTGGCCAAAGCGTTGGCGAGTAATGTAACCTTGCTTGCTGCTCGATGGAAACAGCCACGGGGATGTTTTTCCTTGTGTGATAAACTCAGCTCGCACTTGCAGATATCGGTACACCGATTCGAGCGCTTGATTGTTCATCGGCACCAGCCGTTCTTTGTTGCCTTTGCCTTTGATCATCAAAAACGGTTCGATGCCAAAAGCTGCATTCGGATTGCGCTGGAGTTGGCTGAGTTTGAGGCTCACCAGCTCACTCACCCGTAAACCACAGGCATAGAGCAGCTGGCACATGGCGGCCACGCGCACTGCATCGGGCGTATCGAGTGCGCGTGCATGAG